>NZ_JAFQQZ010000019.1 GCF_017410345.1 Methanobrevibacter sp. | reverse complement strand
CACCTAACCTAGCGTCTTTTTTGGTTTTAGCTCCAGTACAAACAACTTTTCCGGAACCGAATAATAATAATACAACTTTAGGATCAGATAAACGGTATACTAAACCAGGGAATTGTTCCGGTTCGTATTCGGTGTTTTCCAATTCCAAAGCGACTGCTTCCAAATTCAATGTAGATTGTAAATTTGCGGAAGCAACAATGTTTTGAATTTTAATATCAAACTCATGAGGAATTTCAGTATCAATAGTTCTCATAAGATCGACAGTTTTCTTAATAGCTAACTTTGAATCGTCGATAGATTTAGCACCAGTACATACAAGCTTACCGGAACTGAAAATTAAAGCAGCAGTCTTAGGTTCTTGAAGCTTAAATACTAAACCTGGGAACTGTTCTCTGTTAAAATCGACACCTTCTAACGCCTCAGCCACATCGGTAAGTACAATATCCTTGCCAATGCTTGCAGAAGCTACAATGTTCTCTATTTTTATATCAACATCGGTCAATTTATTACCTCCAAATTATTTAAAAAAAAAGTAAGTAAAATTTTTATAAAATTAACATAATTTTTATTTTTGACAAATAAAATAAAATTGACAATAAAAAAACAGTTAAAATTAATAATTTTTTTATATAAAATTTTTACTAATAAAATATATCATTTATATAGTATATAAAGTTATGCTTAAAAAGCATATAAAGAGTAATACTTTTTAGGTACAAAGTATTAATAAAAACTGAATAGGATTATTTATAAATGCATTTGAAACATATATAAAAATTGAATAAGAAAATTAAAAAATGTTTAGAGGAATATTTTATAGAAAATTTAAAAAATATTAAAACAGTGAGATAATCATATGATTGAAGTAGAAGTAAAGGCCAAGATAAGCAGTTTTGATGAAATGAGAAAAGAACTGGATAATCTGGGTGCAATCAAAGTCAAAACAGAACGTCAGGAAGACAGATATTTCAACAGCCCTGTAAGGGATTTTGCGCAAACCGATGAGGCATTGAGAATAAGGGAGACAAGATCCGATGAAAATCACAATCTATTCATTACCTACAAAGGCCCGAAAATAGATGCAAAAAGCAAGACAAGGGAAGAGGTTGAAATGGAGATTGAAGATGCCGACAAATGCAGCAAGATATTTGAAAACTTAGGGTTCAATGAAGTCAGGACAGTCATCAAAGACCGAGAGTATTACAAGTATGAAAACTATGAAATAAGCCTGGACAATGTTCATGGACTGGAACCTTATATGGAAATAGAAATCAGCTTGGAAGACAATGCAGACTATACAGAAGCGCAAACCAGCATATTTGAATTATTTGAAAAATTAGGAATCACAGACGGCTTTGAAAGAACTTCCTATCTGGAATTGCTGGAAGAGTTGGATGAGAAAAATAATTGAAATTGAAAATTAATATTCCATATGATTTAGAAAGAAATATAAAAGTTTATAAAACAAAAATACATAACTTAAAATACATAACTTATCATATTAAATTTAAACTAAAGAAAATTTATTTGAAATATGGTAAAAACCATAAGAATAAATTAAAAACTATACTTTAAAGACAAGAAAAAGAGTTGAGAAAAAGATGCAATATTATACAAGTCCTTTCAACAAGGAAGAGGAATACAAATTCCCTAAAAATATTACTATTTATGATACAACTTTAAGAGATGGGGAACAGACCCCTGGAGTATGTTTCTCACTGGATGACAAATTGGAAATAGCCAGAAAGCTTGATCAATTAAGAATCCACCAAATCGAAGCGGGATTCCCAATCGTCTCAGAGAGGGAATCAGCTGCAGTCAAGGCAATAGCCAACGAAGGATTGGATGCACAGATCATCTGTTTGGCAAGAACCAAAAAGGGAGACATTGACAGGGCTCTTGACTGTGATGTTGATGGAATCATCACATTCATGGGAACCTCCGACATTCACTTGGAACATAAGATGCATATCAAAAGGCAGGAAGCATTGAACATCTGCATGAAATCAATCGAATATGCTAAGGACCATGGATTGTTTGTAGCATTTTCAGCAGAGGATGCAACAAGAACCGACCTGGATTTCCTAAAGAGAGTCTACTCAAAAGCGGAAAGCTATGGTGCAGACAGAGTGCATATTGCTGACACTGTTGGTGCAATCACCCCACAAGGAATCACATTCTTAATTAAGGAACTTAGAAAAGTCACTGACGTTGAAATAGCTATGCACTGTCACAATGACTTCGGATTGGCTGTTATAAATTCCATTTATGGATTGCTCGCAGGAGGAAGTGCAGTTTCAACCACTGTAAATGGCATTGGGGAAAGAGCAGGAAATGCCTCCCTTGAAGAGCTCATAATGTCCTTAAAATTTTTATATGGTAAGGACTTAGGATTTAAAATTAAACACATTCAAGAGCTATCCGAATTGGTTTCCAAGAAAACCGGATTGGACATTCCATACAACAAACCTATTGTAGGTAAAAACGTATTCAGACACGAATCCGGAATCCATGTGGATGCTGTAATTGAAGAGCCTCTCACTTATGAACCTTTCTTGCCTGAACTCGTAGGCCAAAAAAGGCAATTGGTATTGGGAAAACACTCCGGCTGCAGAGCTGTGAAGGCAAAGCTTGACGAATGCGGATTCAAGGTAACCAATGACCAACTCTGCCAAATCGTGAAGAAGGTAAAGGAAAGCAGAGAGGAAGGAAAATACATTGATGACAATGTATTCAAAGACATTGTAAGAAGCATTG
>NZ_JAFQQZ010000018.1 GCF_017410345.1 Methanobrevibacter sp. | reverse complement strand
TTTTATTTATTTTTTATTTTCATCAACTCATAAAGGGGATTAAAATGTCAAAAGCATATTTTTTAAATGAATTAGCAGATTCAGTATCTTCCTTAAGCACTTTTTCAATCAATCAGCTTGCAGATTCCATTGGAGGAAAGATTTACGGATCTGATGACTACAAGGCTTCAAACGGATTTACAGGAATCTTTGAAACCTTGAACGAAGCTCAAGAGGGAGACATTGTAATAAGGCATTGGATCAATGGAAAGGGTGTTGAAATAGCAAATGACAAGAATGTGGCTTGCCTAATCACATTGACCCCTAAGGAAGATGCCTTGGAAATGGCTGAGAAGCTTCAGTTTCCAGTTATTGTGGTTGATAGGATTGAATTTGCAAATGCATTTGCAATAAAATGGACAATTGACAATTTGGTTCCTGACTCCAAAAGAGTTGTTATAAGTGGAACAAACGGAAAGTCCACAAGTTCCCATTTGATTTACCATATCCTGTCCCATGCAGGTTTCAATGTCTTTACAAATACCGATGCAAAATCCGAATTCAACACATTGATTGACCCTATGGTGGCCAAACTGATCTCTGAAGAGGTTTTGGCAAAGCAGGGAGTGGACCCAAGAATATTCAATTTCATATGCGACATTCCAAACAAGGAAGTCTTTGACTATCTTGTAATTGAAGTTTCAGAGGTTCAAGGTTGGGGAACTGACTTGATGAAAGACCATGCATGGATCATGTCTTCAGCAATCAATCCTGATGTCGGTGTCGTAACAAACGTCACAATGGACCATATAGGTCTTGTAAATTCAATTGAAGAGGTGTTTGAAGAAACTTCCGGCGTGGTCAAGGCTACAAATAAGGGAGGAATTGTCCTTAATTTTGATGATGAGAATGTCTTAAGGATGAAACAGTTTGTTAATGAAGGTGTAGACACTTACTTCACTTCCATGGAAAAGCAATTCATTGAGGAATATGATGCAGATAATGATAAGAAGGTCTATTTTGACACAGAAGAGAAAGTGATTAAGTATGATGGAAAGGCGATTCTGGAATTTGAAGAGCTTCCATTTACTGGAGACCATTTCATCAGAAACATCCTATCAGCCATTTCAGCTTGCATCTCCTTGGAGATTCCAATTGAAGATATTAAAGAGGGAGTAAAGACTTATAGGCCTTTAAGCAGAAGGTTCACACGTCTTTACGATGAGCCTATCGTCATAGATGACTTTGCACACAACCCCGATGGAATAAAGAATACTGTCAGGGCAAGCTATGATTTGGCGGAACAGTTGGATAAGGACAATCTATACATTGCATGTGCAATCAGAGGTTCCCGTGGAGAGACCTTGAATGGTCTCAATTCAGAGGCTTTGGCAGAGGTAATCAAGGAATTGCGCCATAGAAATGATGATCTGATTGAAAAGGATTCAAGTGCCAAAAAGAGGGAAATCTATCTGACTTTATCATCAAGTGTGGACTTAGTGGATCATTTGAATTATGTTGAAGACTTTGAAAAGGATATTTTCTTTGCCAATTTGGATAATGAACGCATCAAATACAATCATTTTGAAAAACTGTATGATGCATTGGGATACATTATGGAAACAGCAGGCAAGGATGATGTGGTATTATTGATTGGTGCACAGGGAATGGATCCTGCATCAGATGTATTGAAGGACATTTTAGGACATTAATTTGATTTTAAAATAAATTTTTAATATGGATTTTTTATAATTAATTTTAAGAAAATATAGGTTAAAATTATCTATTTTTTGATAATTCCTATTTTTAAAGGTTGTTTTTATGAGCGAATTTTGTTTTAGTTTCCTGGAAAATCAATTCAGAGACATTTATCTGGACTGTGCTAGGATGGATAAGAACTTGATTGAAGGAGATGGAGTTGAAGCCATTCTAATCGCTGGAAGGATAGCTGAAAAGATTACTAAGGCAATATTTGCCTTTGAAGGAATCAAAGATGATGAGAACAGCCAATACAAGAGAATCGAAAAGTTGAACAATGCAAATATATTGCCCAACAATATAAAGAGTGACTTTTCAAAGCTTAGAAGATTGAGAAATGATGTTTATCACAATACATTAAACAGTGATGGAACAGGAGGATTCAAGTCTCCATCACAAGCAAACAGGCCATATGTACAGAATGGTGGTTTAAGGGATTATAAAACTGGTTTTAATGAAGTTAATGATGATTCTTCTTTTGATGAAGATGAATATCAGATCCAATCCACTTCCAATCCTCTTCTATCAAAAGGTTCAGCAACTGATATTGGCGGAGAACTTCAGGCTGCGAGTGAAGCCCATAAGATAATATTCAATATATGTGTCTGGTTCTATGTAAATTATTCAGGTGATAAGGATTTCATCAGACCTAAGTATAAGCTTAGCAGAAGAACACAGGATGCAGACTTTTTAATTAGGCTCAAATCAGCCATCAACGATGGAAATGATTTCATAAGATTAAGGCAATCAAGTCCAAACAATGAAATAGTCCAGATATTGAATGAACTATATATTCCTAAAGTGAAGGAAGAAAAGCAGGATGATTTTGTCTATGGAATCAACAATAAGGAAATCAAGATAAGGCAACCTGATGTCCCATATTCACAATGCTTGGGAATTTCCTATGATGACAATCTTTTCATGTGGAAGGCAGAGCATGGAGATAAGGAATTGGGATTGTATCAATCTTCAAAAGAGGCTTTTGAAGCAAGGGAAATCTACATAAGTTCCATTCCAATGCCTAGGAAAATTGGTGGGGCCTATTCCAAGTCAAGGGGAATTTCATTCAGCAAATTGCAAAAGCTATGGACTGTAAGCGTCAAGGGAAAAATAATCTCATACCATTCAACTGAAAATGAAGCAGTCAAGGCAAGAAAGGATTATTTGAAATCAAACGGCTTGGTTGATGTTAAGGTAAAAGGAGGCTATAAGACAATCACCATTGAGGAAAGGGATAGGTTAAGGGAAAAGGCAAAAGAGAAAGTTAATAAATCCAATGTTTCCAAACCAATTAAGACCATTGATTCAAAGTCCAGCATAAAGGATGAAATTGATAAGAAAGATAGCAAATCCAAATTGGATTATGCTAAAGAGTTTGAAAATAAAAATAAAAACAAAGTTAAAGTTCAAGATGGAAATAAGGTTTCATCAGAAAAGGCTAAAAGGAAGGTTAAGGTAAGCGGAGGAGCAAAAGTTTCCAAATCCAAATCTGGATCTGCAACAATCCATAAGAAGGCCTCTAAGTATGAAGGAGTTTATTATGAGGATGGATTGTTCATGTGGAGTGCTGAAGTTGACGGCAAACATTTAGGTCTGTTCGACACAGAAGAAGAGGCTCATAAAAAAAGAGAGGAATATATTAAAAACAGATCTTGAGAATGATTCCTATTGATTAAAACAATTTGTATTGATTAAAATAATTCTAACTAAATAAAATAATTCTAACTAAATAAAATAATTCCTGTTAAGTAAAATTATTCTTAATAATAAAAATAGTTCTTATAAATTCAAATAATATTGAAAAAGCTGTAGTGATAAAAATGATGTCCAATTTCAAATATTGCCCGATGTGTGGAACACCAAGAGATGATGATGCCCAATTTTGCAAGAATTGCAATTTTGAATTTTTAGTTGGAAAATATGTAAAGGTAGAAGATGAAAAATATGCAGATGATTCAAAAATTACTGTTGAAAAGGTATCTCAGGAAGAGTTTGTTGAATCGAATGATATCTTAAGACAAACTAAGGATAAAATTAATTATTCCATTGCCAAGTACTTGAATAATGAATTGACTAATCAATTTAATGGAAAGTATGATAAAAACATTGATATTGGTATAAGTGAGTATATATCCAGTAGTTTAAATAACTCATTTGATGACAGTTTTGAAAAAAATGATCTTGAAAATATTGAAAATTTGCTTCATGATGAAAAGTTCATGGAATCAAAAAATATTTTCATCCAATGGATAGTTGAAAATAGGGGTCACTTGCCTGGCATGGTATTGAACCAATACAAAATTCCAATTCAAGGCAATGTTGGAAATTTGAAAAAAATACTTTCACTTGATCTTGCCCCAAGTGATGAAAATGAAAAATTCAAAAATTTATTGAATGATTATTTGAATTTTGAAAATGAGTTTTTGGATAATTTAATCTAATTTTCATTTTTTTTTATTTTGAAATTTTATAAGAAATAATTATTTTTTTAAAAAAAGAATTGATGATAGAAAAATTATTTTCTATCAATTAATAGTTCACCAGCTACTCCAATGCTTTCTGGAGGCAAGGCTTCCACCAATACGGTAATTGCTTCGATTGGCAAATTATATGCTTCCGCTACAGCTTCACTGACTTTTTTTACCATTTCTCTTCTATTTTCTACACTTATGTTTGGATTTCCAACGATTGTTACAACAGGCATTATTTCACATCCTTAATTGGTTAGTTTAGTTTATTTTTTTTATTATAAATATTATTTTTCTTTAATCAGTTTATTTTTTCTTTTTTTAATATTGTTTCAATCTTGTTATAAAATTATAATTTTTTTGTAAATTTAAATCATTTTATGATATTATAATCAATTAATAAAATTGATATGAACTTAAAAAATTGATTTAAGAATGTAAAATTATTTATATTAAAAATAAAAAGATTTAAATAGTTTATAGATAAAAATAAAAGCATATAATATTTCTCGGTGATTCAAATTTCAGATAAATTCTATGACAAGACCTTTAAATTGCAGAGCATTAAGCATTTTGAGAGTCTATGCTTTAATTGTGGCATATTTATTGAATTTGATCACTTCTTGAATTCTGAATTGGTTGATGATGGCGGAACTACCTATCATATGGATATTGCCTTTGAGGATAGAAGGGGATTCATTGTGATAGTTGAATTCCAAAGTTCTTTTGTTAGTGAGGAGGATATTGATAGGTTTATGAAATATGCCGTTCTTACTCATCTTAGGGAAGGAAAAAACGTACATATTTATGTTATCAGTACTGCAGAAGAACATGATAGGGTTATTAGACGAAAATGGAATTTATTTAATGAGTTTACTATTTATATCAAATCGTTAAAGTCCATTGACGGAAATAAAACTTTAAATAGGATAAAACAAAGAATAGAGAATAATGAATTAAATAATGGCGATATTGCTGAATTAGAAACAGTTATTTTTATGAAGTCTGATAAAACGGTAGTTGAGTTATTGTGGGAAATTTGCCATCTGGTCAATGAGATAGAGGGCATGGATGAAAATGAAATGTATGATTTAAAGATGTTTTTGGAGATGTATATAAGGAAATTTGTCGAAGATAAATGGGAAGCGGAAATGTTAATGGAGTTGATCGAGATGAAGAAGGATTTGTTTCATAGGACTGTTGATACCATAATTAGCAGAGGCGAAGCCATTGGTGAGGCCAGAGGTGAGGCCAGAGGTGAAGCTAGAGGTGAAGCTAAAATCATAAATAAGCTATTAAACAATGGCTATGATTTGGATGAGGTATGTGCAATGGTTAATTTGGATAAGGCTTATGTATTGAACCTATTGGAAACATCATAATTATAAAAATGTTTATTTAATAAAAATTATATATTAAGATTTAATTAAAACATTTTTATGTGATATGATGATTAAAAGAAGGTTTTTGAAAATTTTAATTGTAATTTTTCTAATTCTTTTGGCATTGTCCATTTGCGGAACCATTTTATTGTCAATGGATGATAGCTCAAATTATGATTTGGGCCATGATGATGTCTCAGTTGCAGTTACTGGAGATGTTATGTTCGGCCGTAAGATGCCTGCTGTTTTGGACTCTGGCGAAAGCCCATTCAGATATGTTGAAAACGTTACCAAAAATGCGGACATTCTGCTTGTGAACTTTGAGAATCCTGTAACCACATCATCTTATGCGGTTAAAGGGGATGTGCCGTTGAAGGCCAATCCTAAATATACCTATCTATTGGCAGGTGCCAATGACAATGTTGTGGCATCACAGGCAAATAACCATGCTTTGGATTACGGTACAGTGGGCCTCAATGAAAGCATCAATAACTTGAAGGAAGCAGGCATTTATGTGATAGGTGCAGGAATGAATATAGACGAGGCAACAAAGCCTGTAAGCATAGACTGCGGAGACAGAAAGGTCACCATATTGAATTATATGGATGCTGACAACTTCAGGGAATACAGGGGAGTGATGGATCCTGCAACAGCCAACAGTTCAGGATACTCTGCATATGACACAGAACTTGCACAGAGACAAGTGCAGGAAGCCCGTGAAAACGGCTCAAGCATTATCATTGCATATCTCCATTATGGAAACGAATATAGCCGAAGCCCTAATGAAAACCAGATAAAGATATCCCATGAACTGATCAATGACGGTGCGGATATCGTAATAGGATCTCATGCTCACGTTACTCAGGGAGTAGAGATGTACAATGGAAAGCCTATTTTCTACAATTTGGGAAATTTCATATTTGACCAGTCAAACCCTGCTACCCACAGGTCTTATTTCCTTAATTTGGATTTGGTTGAGGACAATTGTACCGTGACACTTTATCCAACTTATGTGTCCAACTATTTGCCTCACTTCATGGATTCCCAATCTGGTAAGGCATTGATAAATGAATTGAATCCACATTGCGATGACTTAAAGGTAAATGATGATGGTACTGGCAAATTGACATTTAGATTAGGTAAGATAACTAATGAAACCAGTTAAGATTTAAAATAAAATATTGTGATATTATGCTTGGTGAAATTGAACTTAAGAAACTTTTTCCGGACTTTGAGGATTTGGTCCAGCCATCTGGAATCGATTTGGAGCTTGATGAGATTTTCATCCAAAAATCTGAAGGGTCATTGATTGACAATGAGAAGAACCTTCCTGAGATTGAAGCTTTGGAAGGGCCAATCTATACCTTAAAGCCTCATACTGCATATTTGGCTTCCATAAAGCGCAAGGTGAAGATTCCTAAAGGCTATACCATGCTCTATTTGCCAAGGTCTACCTTGCTTAGGTCTTTCGTTTCCGTTCAGACAGCAGTCGGAGACCCTGGATTCTATGGAACCTTGATGTTTATGATCTACAATCATGGAGAATACGATTACAAGATAAAGTCAGGGGATAGGATAGCTCAGGCAGTTGTATTTCCAGTGGAAGGGTCCGGCGAATATAACGGTTCCTATCAGGAAGAGGAATAACCCAGATTCGTGAACTTCAGTTCACAGAACCTGGACCAAAAATTTTTCATTTGAATGATTATATATAAACTTTTTTTATCTATTTTTACTTATTTTTTATATCTTTTTTAAACATCTAAAGAATAGTTTTATATATTTAATTTTTAAATATTATAATAGCAACTTATTTTAAAAATAATTTCTTTGCTTTCAAATTTTATAATAATGAATTTTAAATATATTTTCAATTAATTTGGTGGATATTATGGTGGAAATAACAATTGGCTTGCCTAAAGGCAGCTTGAATAATGTAAACAGAGGAAACACTTATCAGTTATTCGTTGATGCAGGTTATGAAGTAAGGGGATATGAACCTGGAAACGAATCCTATGAAATCAATATCCTTAACGATGATGAGATAAGCGCTTATTTGACTCGTCCTCAAAGTACTCCTGTTGAATTGAATAGGGGAATGGTTGACATAGCTATTGTCGGTGAGGATTGGGTTAAAGAAGAGTCTGTCTTAAGCGACAATGACATAGTTAAAATCGGAGATTTGAATTATGGCGAGACCCGTCTGATTGTGGCTGTTCCTAAGGAATCCCCTTATGAAAACCTATCCCAGGTCTTCAGGGAGAATAAGGACAGGGATAAGCCTATCTTATGCTTTACAGAATATCCTAACCTAACCAGAAAGTACATCATGGAAAATGAGGCATATCAGGAAATCTATGGAGATGCGGTTCCATATGTTCAAGTGAGAGGGCTAAGAGATGGAGACAACAAGAAGGTTCAGGTTATCAATTCAGATGGTGCCACTGAAGTCTATATTGCAAAAGGCGCAGACTTGATTGTCGACAACACCCAAACAGGAAGCAGCTTAAGAAAGGCAGGCCTTAAGGAGCTTGAAACCATTTTACATTCTTCAGCAGGATTATATGCCGGCATAAGCTGTGACGAAGAGAAGATGGTAAAGGCAAAAATGATCTATGAACAGCTATTGGGTGCTGTAACAGCAAGAAAATACTTCGATGTGAAGTTCAACATTGCAAACGATTCTGTGGAAAAGGTCTGTAACTATTTGGTTGAAAACAAGTTCTGCAGTGCAGAGCCTACCGTAAATGAGGGATCAAGCTTTTCACAGATTAATGTATTGATTCCTAAAAACCATTTCCCTGAAATGTTGGATGGAATTAAGGAATTAGGGGCTTCTTCTGTTATTAGAAGTGATGTAAAGCAATATGTTATTTAATTTTTTCTGGATTTGATTCCAGAATTTCTTTTTTATTTTTTCTATTTTCTTTTTCTGGATTTGATTCCAGAAATTCTTTCTCTCATTTTTTCTATTTTTTTGGATTTGATTCCAGAATTTCTTTTTTTACTTTTTTAAATTTCCTTATTTTATTATTTATTATTAATCTTTCATTATAAATTAAGAATTATGCATTAAAAACATGATAATTAATTATAATTTGTAATGATTTTTAATAGAAAATCAATATCTTTTTATATAATAATGTATAAATCAGTAAATAATAATGTTAAATTATGATAAATCATTATAATTTATTTGAATTTATCATTATGATTTTTAATTTATAATGATATTTTCAAAATCGGGCTGTTAAATTAATTCGATTAAGTGTTTTAATAATAAAATGCTTATATTTTTACTTTTTGGTGTCTAAAATGTTAACTTCTGTACAAAAGGAAATTTTACAGACTTTAATCAATTTGTATCAGAATTCTGATGGAAAGTCCATCAAGGGTGAGGACATTGCTGAAGTGATGAACCGAAACCCAGGGACAATCAGAAATCAGATGCAATCCCTTAGAAGTTTAAGTCTTGTAAAAGGTGTGCCAGGACCTCGTGGTGGCTATAAGCCTACTATTGAAGCATACCATACTTTAAACATATCCTTTACAGACAGCAGCGCTAAGGTTCCTGTCTATAAGGAAAACAAAAAGTTGGAGGATGTTTCAGTAGCTAAGATTGAGTTTACAAGCGTTCCACATCCTGGTGAATGTGAAGCAGTCATAAAGGTTTTGGGAAGCATTAAGGATCTCCATTTGGGAGACATTATCCGTGTGGGACCTACCCCTGTCAATAACCTAGGTATAATAGGGGAAATCGTAGGAAGAGACGATATGGATAACATTTTGCTATTGGATATCAGCACAATAAGAAGCATTCCTAAAAACTCAGTCTATGACATTGCTACCTTGGATTTGATTTACCTTAAGCCAGGTGATTCAATCAAGGATGCGGCTCACTTGCTCTCACAAAACAATATCGATGGGGCTCCAGTAATCACTGAAGGCGTGGCCATTGGTATGGTTTCATTGGTGGATATTGTAAAGGCATTGGCTGAAGGAAAGGAAAATGAGGATGTCAGGGACATAATGTCCAAGAGACTGTTCTTCATTGACAAGGATACAAAGATAGCCACTGCAGTCTACAAGATGTATAAGTTTGGTATTAGCAGACTGATTGTGGTTGATGATGACTACACTCCAATCGGTGTTGTCACACGTACCGACCTCATTGAGACAATTACCAATCTGAAGAATTTCCCATTGTTGAATGACAACAATCTGGAAGATGAGATTTAATTCAAGCTTTTTGACCTTCGGTCAAAAACCTTGACCAAAACTCTTTTCACTAGTTGGAGTATTATTCAAGCTTTTTGACCTTCGGTCAAAAACCTTGACCAAAACTCTTTTCACTAGTTGATAATAATTTAACTATTTTTTTATCTTTTAGTCTATTTTTTCTTATTTTTTCATTAAACTTTATTTATTTTAAAGTACTATATCTTATTAGATAAACTATTTTTAGAATTATTTTGAGTTTGGATTGTATGAAAGTTGATCAATTGAAATTAAAGAAGGACATGACTGTCTCAGAACTGATTGAACAGTTTGACAAGTCAGGAGTATTGGGAGCCGGAAGAGTTGCAAGAGCTTCCAATCTGCTTGTGGATATGATAAATGATGAGGATATGGACATATTCATGAGCTTGGGAGGTCCATTGGTTCCCGGTGGAATTAGAAATATTGTGGCAGACTTGATCAGAGAGAAAAGAATCAAGGTTCTGATTACAAGCGGAGCTAACATCACCCATGATCTCCTTGAAGCATTTGGTGGAAGGCATTATCGTGATTTAGGTTCAAATGATGAGGAGCTTAATGATGCTGGAATAGGAAGGATAGCAGATGTCTATACCCAAGGAGAGGACTTTGAAGTATTTGAAACTGAGATAATCAAGATATTTGAGATAATATCTGAAAAGTTGGATAACGATGAAGACAATGGAATCATTTCCATTCAAAGGCTCTTAAGGGAAGTGGGACTATTGATTGATGATGAGAATTCCATCTTAAGGCAGGCTGCATTGAATGATGTTTCCATCTTTGCTCCAGGGCTTATTGACAGCATGTTCGGCCTTCAGTTATGGATGTTCACACAGGACCACAAGCTTGTAGTGGATGCGGTTGGAGACATGCATTACTTGTCTGACCTTGTATTCGAGTCTGAAAAGATAGGTGCCGTCATGTTGGGCGGAGGTCTTCCAAAGCATTATACACTTGCTTCAAACCTTTTGAAGGGGGGAATAGATGCAGGTCTTCAGATAACCATGGACAGACCTGAGACAGGAAGCTTAAGCGGCGCTCCATTGGAGGAAGCCAAGTCATGGTCCAAGGCAAAGCATGGTTCCGATTTGGTGACTGTGATTGGTGATGTGACTATCATTTTCCCATTGATAGTTGCTGATGCGCTTAATAGAATTAAAGATTAAGCTTATGGTGAAAACTTAATCTTTCTTTTTTTATTTTTCATTAATTTTAATCTATTTTCATAAAATATATTTTTCAAACAAGAATCTGGCTATTTCATAGGCAAACTCAAAGCATATGAAATAGATAAAGCTCCAGATATTCAATAAGCCGAATAAAACAAGGAGCAGAATCACTACTTTCAATGCACATCTATATTCAAAGAAAGTCTCAAGGAACTTGCCTTTTTCATAGATCTTCTCATTGTCATTTCCAAGCTCATCAATCATGGCTCCGACCATGCAGATGATTATTGTGATAACGGATAGTAATGTGAAATTCGGTAATCCAAGCAATATGAATGCTATGATAAATGAGGCCATGGTGGCGATATGATGAATTCCATCTACCTTTAAGGCAAATATGTTTCCGATTAGAATGGCTATGAAGATGCAGGTCGCATCCAAGTCGATTGAGCATGCCAATGCTGTAAAGAGACCGCAGACTATTCCAAGAAAAATGGCTTTTCTCACATTGGACTTTTCATCATAGAAATCATCTGAAAGCTTCATGAAAAAGCCGGAGAGGAAATATGAAAGTGCCAGAACAATATTAAACAATTTTACACCTTAATAAAATTATTTTCTTTTTTTTTTTTTTATTTAATGGAATCAATAATATCTTCAGTTGCCCTTTTAGGGTTTTCCGCATTGTAGATTGACCTTCCAATGATCAATGCATTAGAATACTTCAATGTTTCCTTAGGGTCTCCCCCTTGGGTTCCGACTCCTGGAGATATGATGAATGCCCCTTTTCCAACGATATCCCTTATTTCAGACAGTCTGTCGAGTCTAGTGGATGGTGCCACATAGTTGTCGATTCCCATCTTGACCCCCATTCTTGCAATCTCATCTGCATCCTTCTGCAGGAACTTGACCGCTCCAGGGTGGGACATTTCAGTAAGGAGGAACACATCGGTTCCATGGTTCTCTGCAGATTCCATGCAGGCTTCCACACTGTCAGGACCTACGAATCCATGGCAGATGATTGCATCTGCACCGGCATCAAAGGTCTGGTCAGCTATTTTTTCATTGGTTGCAGGAATGTCTGCCACCTTATAATCGCAAATGACCTTATAATTGAAGTTGTCCTTGAAGAATCCTATGGCTGACAATCCTTCTGCAAGGGTCAATGGATAACCTATCTTGATTGTGTCAATGTATTCATTTATTGATTCGCATACCCTTTCCGCTTCCTTCAAGTCCATTAAGTCCATTGCAAGTATGATATTGTTCTTCACATCCATATTTATCACTTATTAATCTTGTCTAATTATAGTTTATTCTTTATTAAATTTAATTATTATTGTTTTTAAACAATTTACTTTTTTCTATCAATCTTTTTAACATAGTTAAATTTTTATAATAATAAAATAAGATTATTATATAATAATTTAGTTGATTTTAGTTGATAGTTTAATTAAATTTGTTATAGGGTAATTTTGGAAAGAAACCTAGTTTTTCTTGTTTTAAAAACAAATTTATGAAGGCTATAAATCATGACATTTAGGAGAAGAAAGATGATTTTTGCAGCTATTCTGGCTGGTGGTGCCGGAAACAGAATGGGTGAGGTTGACAAGCCTAAGCAGTTCTTGAAATTGGGGGATAAGCCAATAATCATTCAGACTGTTGAAAAGTTTTCCTTGAACAGCAAGATTGACCAGATAATTGTCTTATGCCATAAGTATTGGCTGAACCATACAAAGGACTTGATCAATCAGTATTTCCCGAATTCCACCAACATTGTTGTGATTGAAGGTGGAGAGCTTCGTAATGACACAATCATGAATGCAATCCATTATATTGAAGAGAACTATGAAATAGATGAGGACGACATAATCATAACCCATGATTCCGTACGCCCTTTCCTCACACATAGGATTATCATGGAGAACATTGAAAAGACATTGGAAGTTGGGGCATGCGACACTGTAATTCCAGCGACAGACACCATTGTCGTATCTGAAGACAATGGAATCATTTCCAACATTCCAAACAGGAATTGCATGTATCAGGGCCAGACCCCTCAGACATTCAGGATTCTAAAGCTTAAGGAATGTTATGAAAAGCTGTCAGATGAAGATAAGAAGTATTTGACTGATGCTGCAAAGATATTGATATTGAATGGCGAAGAGGTGGCCATTGTCAAGGGAGAGGTCTTCAATATAAAGATCACCTATCCTTATGACCTGAAGGTGGCTAACAGCATCATCAAGGATGCCAAATTGAATGTCTCTGATGCCGAATCAGGTGAACAGACAGTTAATCTATATGATTTCAGCACTGACTGATTGATTGTTTTATTAAAAGATAGTATTTATTTAATTCAGCATGAGTGATTAATTATTTTCTTTAAAATGGTATTAGGTTGAATAAGAAAAGAATTTTGTAATTGAGTTTAGGTTTAAGGCATATGTGTTATTAGTGGGGGTAAATTGTGATAAACATTGTATATAGATTGGTGGCTCCGAAGCTATTGGAAGAGGTCTATACGGATTTGAATCTGGAAAAGGGAGTCATAGTAAGGCCTACATATCTTTCCATCTGCAAGGCAGACCAAAGGTATTATTATGGAAAAAGGGCACCTGAGGTCATTGAACAGAAGTTGCCTATGGCGTTGATTCATGAATCTGTAGGAAGAATCGTAAAGGACAATACAGGAACATTTGATGTTGGAGACAATGTCGTCATGATTCCAAATCTCCCAAAAGTCCAGGATAAGGTCATAGGGGAAAACTACAGGCCTTCAAGTAAATTCCGCTCAAGCGGGTCAGACGGCTTCATGGAAGAGTATGTTTCCCTTACAGCAGACAGATTGATCAGGATTCCAGATGACATAAATCTTGAGGTTGCTTCATTCATTGAGCTTATTTCCGTAAGCGTTCATGCAATAAGCAGGTTTTTAGAGTTTTCCCACAATCGAAGAAACACAATTGCAGTTTGGGGAGACGGAAGCTTTGGCTATATAACATCCCTTTGCCTGAAGATCATGTTTCCAGAGTCTGAAATTATTGCAATAGGGATGCATGAGGAAAAGCTGAGCATGTTCACCTTTGCAGACAAAAGGTACTTGGCAAGCGAGGTTCCAGATGACATCAGCATAGACCATGCCTTCGAATGTGTGGGAACATCAAGTGCAAATGATGCAATCGACCAGATAATCGAAACAATCAATCCTGAAGGAACAGTATCCCTTTTGGGAGTCTCAGAGATCAACATTTCAGTAAATACAAGAAAGATACTGGAAAAGGGACTTAGGATATTCGGTACCAACAGAAGCACAAGGGAAGACTTCAAGGCAGTGATTGAGCTCCTTGAGGAAAATGATGATATGGTCCATTATCTTGAGGGTCTTATTACACAAGTGATTGAAATAAACACCTTAAGCGACATAAACCATGCCTTTGAATCAGATAAGAACATCCGCTTTGGAAAGACCATCATGAAATGGGAAATCTAAAGTTTTTTTTTTTAATAATATGATTTAGTGATTTAAATGAGTGAAATAAGATTAAGCGTTATAGTGCCTAGCTATAACTCTTCAAATACGATAGAAAGACTAATTCATTCATTATCAAATCAGATCTTCAAGGATTTTGAAATTGTTTTCATAGATGACAATTCCACAGACAATACTGCAGATACCATTGTCAAGACATTGGAAAATTCAAGTATCCCTTATCAATTGATTGTCAATGAAACCAATAGGGGACCTGGATATTCAAGAAACAGAGGTTTGGAAAAGGCAAATGGCGATCATATAGTTTTCATTGACAGTGATGATATTGTCAGGGAAGACCATCTTTCAACATTCTATGATAATATTAAAGGTCATGATTCTGTTTTTCTAAAGGGATTGAAGGTGGATGATGAAGGAAACCTGTTTGACTTTAAGGTGGATAGGTTCGATCCCATTATAGAATTATCCATAAGGAATGATCATGTTCTTAAAGCAACTGATATGATAAATATGGAAATGCTTATGGAGATTCCATTTTCCTTTGTATTGCTATTGTATAAAAAAGAGATCATTTTAAAAAATAATATCCGATTCAATGAAGAATTCAATTATGGTGAAGACACTGAATTTGCAATAAGATACTTGTCTAATTGTGATGATGTGAAATTCGTTAACAAATACACATATTACTATTATCAGGAGGAAGATTCAATCAGCAGATTCAGCTCTTTAGATAGGTTGGAATCTGTTCAGCTATTTGAAGGGCTTTATGGTTATTTCAATGAGTTTTCCCATCCTGTCTTTGCTGACTTAAGTGAAAAACTGATTCATTCCAGAATCCCTAAGTTCATATTAGGCAATATGAACTACTTCTTCTACAACGATTACGATAAGGATGAGATATTTAAAAAAATGGACGAGCTTGACTTGTTCAATAAATTAAAAGAGTTCAAGGTCTATTCAAAAGAGGATTGGAAGTTCAAACTGAAGGTGGTTCTGTTTTCATTGAGTCCTGATGTTTATTATAAACTATGGAAAAGGTTTAAGAATAGGATTTAGGATTATTTTTCAACTTTTTCTATTTTTGCTGCTTTTTCAACTTCAACACGTTTTGTAGAGTCTTCCACCAATTTTCTTGTATGGCTTCTTCTATTGGTTTGGATCTTGTTCTTGACTTTTCTTAAAATCTGTTTTTCCCTATCTTTGGCTGCCTTTCTTTTTCTTTCTTCCTTTCTTTTTTCGATTATGGCCAATAGCTTTTCTCTTTTTTCCTTTCTCAACTCTTCATTGGCTTTTTCATCATTGCTTTTGTCCCGTTCAATGATCAGATTCAATTGGTCGTTAATTCCCTCAAAGTATTGGCTTGCATAATGAAGGGAAGAGCATCCCCAGAAATGGTTTTCACTGGCTACTGTATCCTCATCGAAATATAAGACCTCCACATCAAAGTTTTTGATTATGTATTCATCAAGAAGGTCTCTGTATTGATTGAACTTGTCACATTCCCTTTTGAATCTTTCAGATTCTATGACTGAACCGTCTTCAGCCAATTTGCGATAGACATGTCTGCTGGGATTCAAGATTATTCTAGTATCTGGACAGTTTTCCTTCATAAATTCAAAGAACATGTCGCAATGTCTTTTCCATATTTCAAAATACTCTTCTGTATTGTCATAGATGGTCAAGACTCTCTTATATTCCAGTTTTTCATAAAATGCAGTTTCATTCAAACGAATATTATTTGTGACATATCTGCTGTTTCCAATATCAACTATTCCAAAATTAGTGTCATAATAAGTGTCCATAAGAAGATATTCGAAGTTTTCCCTTTTCAAATCTTCAAGGAATTTCTTTTCAAAATCCTTTTTGATCCAAATGGTGAAGTTAATGTTTTTTCCAGTTTTTGGAAATAAAACTACATCCTCTTCCTCAAACTCTACAGGTTCTTGCATGATGCTTATGAAGGATAATCTAATACCTGTAGGGCCAATTTCAAAGAAATCCTTATAGTTTTTGTTTATTCCACTATAAAAGACATCTCTACAGGTGCATGAACCAAAAACTGTAAATCTGCTAACCATTAGGACACCATTAAAAATATTTAAAAAAGTTATTATTTAGCTTAAAATTATAGATATACATATTTTTTATATATTTTTCTTTTTAAAGTTAATTATTACTAATTTGCATTTTTTTAATATTCTTATTATTATGTTAGTTTTGAATTTTTAAAAATTATTAAATAATATATATTAGATAATATAAATTTAAATATAATAAAAAAGAATTTAAAAACTTAATGAATATCTTAATAAAATTAATGAAAAATGTGAATTCCATGAATTTGATAAATGACAATGCTCTTTTTCTATTAGAGGAAATAATTAAAAAGAACTTTGCAGTGAAGTATAAAGGTTCTGTATTAGGGATTTTATGGAGTGTTTTAAAACCATTGCTTATAATGATTTTATTAACTATCATCTTTTCTAATTTATTTGGTAGTAGTATTGAAAATTATCCAGTATATTTATTATCTGGAAAATGTATTTTTGATTTCTTTAATGCTTCAACTAATGTATCTATGAGATCTCTTAAAGGAAACATTAATATTTTGAAGAGAACTGCTGCTCCAAAATTTGTTTTTACATTAGGTGCGGTTATTTCTGAATTTATTAACTTCATTATTACTTTAATAATTTTAGTTGGAGTAATGATTGTTACAAAAGCACCTTTCCATTTTCTAACTTCTATAATTGCAATCATTCCTATCATATCTTTAATATTTATGATTACTGGTATTGGTTTAATATTAGCAGTTTTATGTGTATATTTCTCAGATATTCAACATCTATGGGGGGTCATTACATATATGTTAATGTATGCTTCAGCAATATTTTATCCTATGGATATTATTCCAGAACCTTTTCATCAGTATATGATATTAAATCCTGTATTTTGGGTAATAGATCAATTTAGACATCTTGTGCTTTGGGGAACAATGCCTGATATAATGAATATGATAAATTTAGTTCTTCTTTCTGCAATTATTTTAGTGCTTGGTGTAATTGTTTTTAAGAAATATGAGAAAAAACTCACATTAAAATTCTAGGAGGGGTTGAATGAGTCAAAAAAGGAAAAATCCTAAATTTAGAAAAACTGTAGACTGGGATTCCGTCAATAATCCGAAAACCTCTAATAGAGCTTTAAATAGTCCAAATGTTAATGCAGATAAGATTTTGGAGAGAAGAATTAACGCTAAGCTTGAGTTGATGAACAGGTACAATATGACTGAAGAGGAAGCGGAAATAACCTTAAAAAGACTGGAGAGAAAAGCAAGAGAAGAAAGAAGAAAAGAAAATAATGCTCGAAATGTTAAAAGATTCATTGAAGAGGATAATGATGATGTAATTGTCCCTATTCATGTTCAAAATAGGGAAAGTGAGACTTTGGAAAAACCTCTTGCCAAACCAACATTTAAAAATAAGGAAGTAGTTAAAAAGGAAGTTCCAATTTATCAGAATCAAAATCAGAATCAAAATAATGAAAGTTCTAAGATTGAAGAGAATGGGAATAATGTTAAAAAGCCTAAGCAAAATGTTGATTCGCTTATAGCGGATCTAATTCCTGAGAATAATAAGGATTTGTCCATAGAAGTAAAAAACATTTCCTTAAGCTTTGAAGTTGGAAATGATAAGATTGACAATCTTAAGGAGTATGTCATTCGTACAATAAAACGGAATAAGGAGAAAAGGACTCATTTTCAAGCTTTAAAAGATATTAGCTTTAAAATTTATAAAGGAGAGAAGGTAGGCATCATCGGTTATAATGGTGCTGGAAAAAGTACTCTTTTAAATGTTATTACAGGTATTTATCCACCAGAAACTGGTGAGGTTAAGACTTATGGTAGGATTTCACCTTTGCTTGCTTTAGGAGCAGGTTTTGACCACAATTATTCCGGTCGTGAAAACATCTACTTGAATGGAGCTATTTTAGGATATGACAAACAGTTCCTTGAGTCAAAATATGATGAAATTGTTGAATTTTCTGAACTCGGAGAGTTCATTGATTTTCCAGTGAAGAACTATTCTTCAGGTATGCTTGCAAAATTAGGATTCTCAATAGCCACCATTGTAGAACCTGATATATTAATTATTGATGAAGTTCTTGGTGTTGGAGATGTAAATTTCCAAAAAAAGAGTAGTGATAAAATCAGATCTTTAATGGATAAAGGTACTACAGTTCTACTTGTTTCTCATTCAATTCCGCAGATAAGACAATTATGTGACAAAGCTATTTGGATTGATCAGGGAAGGATAGTAGAAATTGGAGAAGTTAATGAAGTATGTAATCATTACCTTAAAGATGCTGAAAAGGCAACTAAAGACCAATTAAAGGATATTAGATTTAGGTAATTTTAATTTAAGATTAGTTATTTTAGGGATTGGATTGGTATGGAGACAGTAAAAAATCCTGAAGATATAAAAAATTTAAAGGAAAATAAAGTAATTGGGGAAATTACATTAGAAAAGTCTGAAATAAAATTCTATGGTGTAAATAACATATTCTATTGTGATTCTGGCATTAAATTGAAGAATTCCAATATAAATTTTGTTGGAAACAATTCTATAGTTTATTTGTCTTTCACTGATAATGATTATGTTTTAGAGGTCTATGTGCGTCATGATTCAACTATTTTCATTGGAAAAAACAATGAATTAGGAGCTCCTTTTAAGATTAATGTTCAAGAATCCCAAAATCTAATTATTGGAGAGGATAATGTAATTGGAAATGATGTCTTTGTAAGAACAATAGACACTTATCCGATTTATGATATGAATACTAAAGAAAGAATTAATTACTCAGAAAGCGTCTTTATTGGAGATCATGTATGGATTGATCATTTCACTTATATTTCAAGAGGAGTTAAGATAGGTTCTGGAGCTATTGTAGGGGTTCGTAGTTTCATTCATCCATATGCTACTGTTTATTCAAACACTTATGTGATGGGAAACCCAGTTGTAACCGTTGAGAAAGACGTATTTTTCACAAAAAACTTTGTGGGGGTATTTACAACCGAAGATACTGAAATCAATTCAATCTATGATACAGATTTATTTATCTATGATTTTGTAAGAAATGAAACTTTAGCAATGGAAAATATTGACAGTATACTTAAAAGTTTGCCTGTAGAGGATAGGTTAGAGTTTATTCAAAAGCTCTTTGTAAGAAACAAGCGTAAAAACAGGTTTTCCATTAAGAAGTTTTAGGTTATGATCTATTTTTTTTAAATGTTTTTCTATTTTTTCACTTGAAAGTCTAAATATGGGATGTTTTTAGATGAATGAGAAATCAAACTACCAATTCAAATTTTCAATTATCATGGCTGTTTATAATGTTGAGAAATATTTGAATGAAGCCATTGATTCAATCATAAATCAAACAATTGGATTCGAGGAAAATGTCCAATTGATCCTTGTTGATGATGGCAGTATTGACAAATCTAAGGACATTGCTAAAGCTTACGCAGAAAAATACCCTAATAATATTCTTTTTTTATCAAAGGAAAATGGCGGGCAGGCAAGTGCGCGTAACCTTGGGCTGAAATATGCCAAAGGCAAATATTTGAACTTCCTGGACAGTGATGATTACATTTCTGAAAATACTCTTGAGGAAGTCTATAGGTTCTTTGAAAATCATATTGATGAAATTGATGTTTTAGCCATTCCAATGATTCTTTTTGAAAGGGCTGAAGGCCCTCATCGCTTAAACAATAAGTTTGATAAGGGAAACAGAATCATTGACTTATTGGAGGAACCTAACAATCCTCTTTTATCATCCTCATCCTCTTTCATTAAAGCAGAATCCTTTGTGGGTCATGAGTTTGATGAAGATCTTGTAAACCTTGAGGATGCCTTGATAATCAATAAGATATTGTTGGATAAGAAAAGATATGGCGTTATAGATACCTGCAATTACTATTATAGGCAAAGGAGCATTAGAGGTTCTACAGTAGACAATGTAAAAGCGAAAAAAGGATATTTCACTGACAGGCTGGCTGATTTTTATGAAAACATCATAGACTATTCCTTTTCTCTTGATGGAAAGGTCCCTGATTTCATCCAATATCTCATGGCCTATGATCTTCAATGGCTATTGAAAGTGCCTAATCTGAAGGTTTTTGACACTGAAGAGGAAATACAAGAGTTTTGGGAACATCTATATTTTGTAATTCATCATATTGAAAAGGATGTTGTCATAGGCAATGAAAACATGGAAGAGGATTCCAAATCATTTTTCATGTTTTTAATGAATAATGATAACTTAAATTCTTTCAGCAATAAGGAACATGTCGAATCAGACAATGGCATCATCATTAAGAAAACCGGCGATTACATCATTGATACCATTAATGTTCACAGGATATGGCTGGATGTAGTTGAAATAAAGAAGAATACATTGAACATTTCAGGAATGTTCATATCCAATTTCAATGATGAGGATTATTCCATTAAGGTTCTAAAGAAAACAGATAATAATATTGAGGAGTTCATTTGCAGGAAAGTCAAATACAAGACTCCTGAGAGAAAGACCAGAAAATGCCTTGGCTATGAATGGAAATATATAACTAATTTTGATGTTAAGATTCCTCTAGCCAAAGGGGAAGAGAGTGATCTGGAATTCATAATAGATTATGATGATGGAACAAATTCAAGTTCATTTGAAGCTTTGGTTGGAACCAATCATAATCTGAGCTTATCCGA
The DNA here is from genome assembly GCF_017410345.1 of Methanobrevibacter sp. Taxonomy (NCBI): domain Archaea; kingdom Methanobacteriati; phylum Methanobacteriota; class Methanobacteria; order Methanobacteriales; family Methanobacteriaceae; genus Methanobrevibacter; species Methanobrevibacter sp. The sequence goes on along the minus strand of NZ_JAFQQZ010000018.1, from coordinate 10,308 downwards.
ATATAGCGCATTCTTCCCTAAAGGGCCATATATTGTTTTATACAAGGACTTAAGATTGCATATTGTAAAGCATAGCTATCTATCAATGTTAAGATATGAATACAGCAACATTAAAAGGGCTTTAAGGCTTAAGCCTAAGTTCTACAGGTCTTCTCTAACAAATAAGTTAATTTATTATATCAAATATCCATTTATGAAGAACAAGAGAATATGGATATTTTCTGATCGTCCTCAATTCGCAGATGACAATGCCAAACACCTATTCAAATATGCAATCAATCAAGAGGATGACGTTAAGAAATATTTTGCTGTAAATGAGGACAGCCCAAGCTTTAAGGAAATGAAAGCCGATTACGGCAGTTCCATTCTTCCATTTGCTAGCTTGAAGCATAAGATATTGTATCTCTTTGCAGAAAAGGCAATAAGCTCATTTACCAATGAGGATTTTGTCAATCCTTTCTTTGAACATGACAACAGGGACCTGTATGCGGGTCTCTTTGCTTGTGAAAGGCTCTTCCTGCAGCATGGAGTGACAAAGGATGACATCTCCAAGTTTGTAAAGAAATACAACAACAACCTTTCCCTAATTGTAACCGTTTCAGATCTGGAAAGGGATTCCTTCCTGAATGAAGGATACAATTATGATGAGGACATCATCCAAGTTCTCGGCTTTCCAAGATTTGACAATTTAAGTGACAGTGATGACAATAAGCGGATATTATTCATGCCAACCTGGAGGCTCCAATTTGACAGCGATGAGTCCTTTGTGAATTCGGATTATTTTAATTCATTGGAGGGTTTGTTAAATAATAGGAAATTGCATAAGTTGCTGAATAATCATGGCTATAAGTTAGTATTCAAGCCACATGCTGAATTGATGAGATACATTGACTGGATAGATATATGTGAGGATGTATATTTATCATTAGATGGCTCTTATCAGGATCTTTTTAGAGATTCATCTCTTCTCATTACGGATTATTCATCTGTATTCTTTGACTTCGCATATCTTAAGAAGCCTGTGATCTATTACCAGAGTGATGATGATTATCATTATGATGATGGATATTTCGATTATGAATCCATGGGATTTGGTGAAGTCATAAGTGATGAGGATGCTTTGATTGAAAAGATAGAGGATTATTTGGACAATGGCTGTGTAATGGAAGATAGATTTAAAGAGAATGTGGATAGTTTCTTTAAGTTTAATGATAGGAATAATTGTAAAAGGGTTTATGAGTGGCTTAAAAGTAACATTATATAATAAAACATTAGATTTATTTTAATCTCTTAAAAAATTGTTTTATATTTCTGAGGGGTTTTGTAATTTTCCAACTATTAGATGAATAGAGGCATTGTATAATTTCTTGTTGTTTTTCAATTTCTAAATTAAGATTATTAATAGTATTTTCTTTTTTATTAAGTTCTTGGGATAAATAGTTAATTTTATCATTTATTGAATAATTATATAAATCTTCCCCCCATTTAATTAAAACATCTTTAAATTCATTGTTTTGAATTTTTAGTTGTTCATTCTCTTTAAAAAGATCTGATTCCTCGAGTTCATCAAAATAACAAAGTAAATTATGTGCTGTTGTTTCATTAACTAAATAATAGCTTTTTTCAATATCTAATGGTGCATGTGAACTTATATAATTAAACACGATTTTCATATGATTTTTCTTATTTGTAATATTCGGTAATTTATTTATTCCTTTAATAAAATCAATATATTGTGTGTTAATATCTCTATCAGAACAATCAATAACTATTATGGCTTTTGGGATATAATCCTCTTTCACTATCATATCTAAAAAATCAAATCTATATTTGTAGTGTTCCAAAATGTATTCTTTTGATAATCCTGGAAATGCATATTTTGTAACATGATCAAATCTCACATGATTCTGAAAGAAAAATTGAGGAATATCTGCTATTGCAGTAGATTCTCTAAACATAGTGGCTAATTGTAAAGATGTAAATCCTCCCATGGAACTACCATAGAAAAATAGATTTTTCTCGGTCATATTTAATCTATGAACTAATTTAACGATAATTTCTCCAATATTTCTTAAATAATAATCATCATTAAGTCCAACACCCCATGCCCCAGGTAAATCAATGGATAAATAACGTGTTGGATCGTTATACCATATTGTTGATTCATTAAAATTCCAACTCCATCTATGGAAGTAAGGTCTTGTATTGTCATGAGGGTCATCATCAGCTTTATTACCGGAACCTAAACATACAACTTTATCACTATTTTTTTTGAAATGGACTAAGAATTCATATTCCACAGATTTATACATAACTGATAAACCAAATTTAAACCCTATAGGAAAATCAAAATGTTCTAACTCCTCAAAATTGATTTTTATTATTGTTTCTACTAATTGTTCCATTAGTTCACAACCTTTAATATTATTAAATCTTTAATATTCTTAATTATTTAAAATAAAGTCATATACTCTCTTACAATTATTTTTATCATTAAATTCAAAAAATGAGTCAACTCTTTCCTTAAATTCTTCTTTCATATCACAATTTTTATTTACATAGTCAATTATTAAATCAACTAAATCTTGGTGATTCTTTACTACCTCACCGAATCCCATTGTTTCATAATCAAAGTAGCCTTCTTCAATATCAAAATGATAATCATTGTCATATTGATAGTAGATAATAGGTTTTTTCAAAAGTGCGAAATCGAATGATACAGATGAGAAATCTGTAATAAGCATGGAAGAATGATTAAATATTTTATTATAAGTGAATAAATCCTCATCTTCTACTTTACTTTCTGCAAATATTACTGATTCTTCCTTATCGAATAGATGTAAATATTTCATAATATTAGGGTGTGGTTTGAATACTAATTTATATCCTTTATTTTTAAGGAAATCATTTAATTGTGCATCATTTAATAGTTTATTATAAACTTTAAAATATTCGGATTTCTTAAAAGTTAAATCATTAATATTATGAAGTGACCTTCTCCAAGATGGCATAATAACAATTTCTTTTTTATCTTCTAATTTTTTTAGGTTGTCATGTCTTGGAAAACCTAATAGTTGGATAATGGACTTTTCATAATTATAATAGGCATTTTCATTAAAGAAGGAATCATATTCCGCTTTAGCTGTGGTGACGATTAAATATAAATATTTATCATATTTATGTAACCATGAAGAAACATCATCTTTTGTTACACCATGTTGTAGGAAATAAATTTTCGCAGAAAATAATCCGTTTAAATATTTTTGATTTTTTCCAAAGAACGGATTTAAAACGCTATCGTCTGCTTGTGATGAAATTACTTTTTCAGCAAAGCAAGATAATAATTTGTGTTCTTCAGAACCAGCTACAATTACATTTCCAATTTTTTTAATTCGAGGATAATCCTTAGAGTTTTTAGAAATTACAAAATATTTTTCAATTCCATCATTTTGTTTTACTGCATATTTGAATAAATGTTCTGCATTGTCATCAGCCTTATCTATCCTATCCATAAAAAACCAAATTCTTCTATTAAAATATTTAAAAAAGGAATAATAAAAGTGTTTTCTAAACCTAATAACCTCATTAAGAGTTAAATCTTTTTTTGATTCTAAGTAATTTATATTTGACTCTTCTAATTCTAAATGTTGGTTCAAGGAATATTCAAATATCTCAAATGTGTTTTCTTTGAATTTGATTAAATAATCATCTTTCAAAGAGTAAAAACTATCATTAGTTAATTTACAGTTGTTTGTAAGAGCAATACCTAAATAAAAATTTAAAGAATCATAAACAACTCTAATTAAAATTTTAGATTTTTCTTTTTTATTTAAATTAATTTTTAGTTCAAAATTAAAGTTAGGGGTATAATTTAAGTCAAGATATTTTCTTTCTCTATAAGGATATTCAATTTTTTCACAATTAATAATATTTGCTTTTTCTTCAATGAATTTTTTTAAAGTTTCATTATAAATAGAATTATAAAAAGCTTTATTCTGAAAAATATTACTATTAATTTTCTGATTTATATGCTCTGTTTTCCAATAATTATCTATATCTTTGATTTCATCATTTTTCTCTTTAATGAAATCGCAAAATTTTATTTCGGATTCGGATCCAATTCCCAGTAGTTTTTTAAGATTTTCATCATTTTTATCAATTTTATTTAATAAAGCATCTTGAAGGAGGAGTCCTTTATTATTTAAAAAGTCTCTTTTAATGAATAAAATTTTATTTTCATTAAAAAATTTTTCCCAATATTCTAAGAATTCTATTGGATTATATTGGATTGCCTGGATATTTATCTCAGGGTAAATAAAATATGATTTTAAAAATCCTAAAATTGTTAATTTGTTTTCATGAATTTCAAAGGCATCAATATATAATCTATGATAATAAAGTTCGTCAATCACAGTTTCATTAACTATTTTTTTGACATTGTTCTCTTCTTTTAAAACTTCCGTTTCTAGATTTCCATGTTTAAATATTAAAACAGTATATTTGAGATTTTTGTCATAATATTTTTGGTTTAAGATAATTTCATCATCGATTTCTTGTAATAAATCATACAAATATCTTTTTAAAGTAATTAAATCATTAGTTTCTAAGATTTCTTCAATATTTCTAATTTCAAAAATCCATTGAATATCATACATTACTGTATATTTTATAAAATCAAATATCTCCCCATATTCTTTTCTACAATACTCAAATAATTCTTTGAAGAAGATTTGGGACCTTTGTAAATAATAATCTTTATCTTTTACAGATGAATCTATTGTTGAATCATTAGTGAAACGTTTTCTATAGAAATAGCAAGTATTGGATACAACTCCCAGTTTTTTCTTTTTTAATAAAATTTTGTTTAAGAATATTGCATCTTCTGATACGATTAAATCAGGATCGAATATGAAATTTTCTATGCTTTCTTTCTTAAAAAATGATGCTGAAGCAGATAATTGAATATAATCTGGTTCATTTATTAAATCTACAACTCGTGTTGTTTTATATTTATAATTTAGAATGTGGTCACCAGTTTGCCGATCAAAAAATTTTATAGGTATTGAAACTATATCCAATTTATGTCGGTTTTCTTTAAAAAAATTATATATGAGTTCTAATGCATTTTTTTCAAGCTTATCATCGCTGTCTAAGAAATTTAAGTATTTTGCATTTGCCACTTTCATACCATTATTCCTAGCTGTGGCTTGCCCTTGATTTTCTTGGTATAAGTATTTGATGTTTTCAGGGAATTTATTAACATATTTTAGGCAGATTTCTCTAGATTCATCTTCACTTCCATCATCGACTAAAATTAATTCCACATTATCTTTAAAACCTATTGTTTGGTTAATCACGCTTTCGATTGCTTCTTCTAAAAATTTTTCAGTATTATAAATTGCCATTATAATAGAAAAATTAAATTTTTTGGATGATTTGTGATAATTATTAAAATTGTATTCTAAATTCTCAACATCTTTATTAATTTCTTTTTCTAGCATTAAAGAACTCCTTTATTCTATTAACTTTATTATATTTAATTTTCTATATATAAATTTCGATAAATTTATATATATGTTTAAATAAAAAATAAAAATTTTTTAAAAAATAATAAAATATTTAATTTATTAGGATAATATATATTATTAAGGTCTTTAAAGGTTTATCTAAAATAATAATATGCTTGTCTGAAGTTACTGAGGAATATATTGCTTTTTTAGATTCTGAGTATTGTTGATTTATCAACTTATGATTTCTGATGGGATACTATGTGTGGAATTGTTGGTTGTGTATTAAAAAATGAAAAGGTAGCTCCTATTCTATTTGATTCAATTACTAAACTGGAGTATCGTGGATATGACTCCATAGGTCTGGCTACAGCATGTGAAGGCAAGATTAACCTAAAAAAAGATGCAGGTAAGATTGCAGAAGTTGATTCCAAACTTAATCTTAGAGATCTTGAAGGCAATTATGGAATTGCACATGTAAGATGGGCCACTCATGGTGATCCAAGCAAAACCAATTCACATCCACATTTAAACAAGGATGAAACCATAGCAATTGTCCACAATGGAATCATTGAAAACTATTTATCCATTAAAGATAAACTGGAATCTGAAGGCTATGAATTTGTATCAGATACTGATACTGAAGTGATAGCTCATCTGATAGATAAATATATGAAAACCGGTCTTGACTTAACACAATCCGTGCGTCAGGTAATAAATGTTATCGAGGGAGCATATGCTCTAGCCGCTATGACTGTTTCTGAACCTAACCGTATTGTTGCAACACGTAAGGACAGCCCTCTTATTGTTGGTGTTGGAGAAGAGGAATTCTTCGTTGCATCTGATTCTCCAGCTATTTTAAAGTATACAAAGAATATTGCTTATCTTGAAAAGGGTGAAATAGTTGTTCTTGATGAAGAGGGAGTGAGTTTCCTTGATGCGGATGATGAGCCTATTGAAAAGGAGATTGAAGTCAATGACTGGAGTCCTGATATGGCTGAAAAGGAGGGATATCCTCATTTCATGATAAAGGAAATCAATGAGCAATCAGCTGCTGTCAAAAACACACTTAGTGAAAGGGATAAGGTAAAATCAATAGTGGATGAGATTAAGGGAGATATAGATAAGGTTCTTTTTGTAGCCTGCGGAACATCATATCATGCATCCATGACAGGCAAATATCTTATAGAATCACTTGCAGGAATACAGACAGAGGTATTGCTCGCATCGGAATTCAAATATTCTGCAAGCTCATTGGATGAAAGGACATTGGTGATATTCATTTCCCAATCTGGTGAAACTGCAGATACCCTTAAGGCATTGGATGTGGCAAATGAAACATCAAGGACTTTGGCAATAGTTAATGTTAGGGGAAGTTCTGCAACCAGAAGGGCGGATTATACAATTTACACTCAAGCAGGGCCTGAAATCGGGGTTGCTGCAACTAAAACCTATATAAGCCAGCTTGTTGCAATCTATTTGTTTGCAAGTTTGCTCGGAGAAAAAGATGAAATCTTAAAGGATTTGGAAAAAGTGCCGGCTTATATTGAAGATGTCTTAAAAAAGCAGGATGAAATCAAGAGATTTGCTTATAAGTTTAAGAAATTAGATAAGGTTCCAAAATATCTAAAGCCAATACTTGGAAAACCTAATGCATATAAAGGATTGGATAAGAACTTTAGGCATGTTGAAGACATGTTTTTCATTGGACGTGGTTATTCCTATTCAATTGCATTGGAAGGTGCTTTAAAACTTAAGGAGATTTCCTATATCCATGCCGAAGCTTATGCTGGTGGAGAATTGAAGCATGGGCCTATTGCATTGATAGATAGTAATATCCCTGTTGTAGTGATTGCACCTCCTGGAGAAGACCATAAAAAGATCATGAGCAACTTGGAAGAAGTCAAGGCAAGAGGAGCGGATATTATTGGAATTGGGGCAATAGGTGATGAGGATTTGGTATTGAAATCTGATTATACATTTTTGATAAATAGTGAAGTAAATGATGTTTTAGCACCGCTTGTTTATATTGTTCCGCTTCAATTATTAAGTTATTATGTATCTGTAGCACGTAATTTGGATCCTGATAAGCCTAGAAATTTAGCAAAATGTGTTACAGTTGAATAATATTTTTTATTTTTCATAGGTGATAATATGGATATATGTGTAGTAGGTCAGGGGTATATTGGTATTCCAACAGCCACTTTATTTGCTAACAATAATTGTAATGTAATTGGTGTAGATATTAATGAGGAAATAGTTACTAAACTTAATCAAGGTATAGTTCCTATCGAAGAACCAAAAATAAATGAAATTTTAATTAATTGTTTAAATAATGGAACATATTGTGCTAAAAATAAACCTGAAAAAGCGGATGTTTTTATTATCACTGTTCCAACTCCATTTAATAAAAATGATTTTTCTTGTGATTTAAGTTATGTAGTTTCTGCTTGTAGTTCCATTCTTCCATTTGTTAAAAAAGAAAATATTATTATTGTTGAATCTACTATGGCTCCATTATCTACTGAAAATATTATTAAACCTATTTTTGAAAGAGAAGGTTTTACTATTGGTGAGGATTTATATCTTGCTCATTGTCCAGAGAGGGTTTTACCGGGTAATATGGTTTTCGAGTTAATATATAATAATCGTATTGTTGGTGGGGTAACTGAAAAATGTGCAAAAAAAGCTGCGGAAGTCTATGGAATTTTTGTTAAGGGGAATATTATAGAAACAGAATCTAAAATTGCTGAAATGTCAAAATGTATGGAAAATACTTTTAGAGATGTTAATATTGCTTTAGCTAATGAATTAGTTAAGATTTGTTTTGAATTAGGAATAAATGCTTTAGATGTCATTAAAATAGCTAATCAACATCCTAGAGTTAATATACATTGTCCAGGTCCAGGAGTTGGAGGGCATTGTCTTGCAATAGACCCTTATTTTATATATTCTCAAGCTCCAAGTACTGCTAAAATTATTAAATTAGCTAGAGATACTAATAGGAACATGCCTGATTTTGTTGTAGATAAAACTAAAAAAATTTTAAGTAGTTCATTTCTTAATGAAGATGAAAAACCTATAATCTCTATTTTTGGCATATCCTATAAAGGAAATTCTGATGATGATAGAGAGAGTCCTTCTTATGAAATAATTAATAAATTAAAAAATTGTTCAAAAATAAAAATTTATGACCCTCATATTCCTAAAAAAAGTATTAATTTTGAAGATGCAATTGAAGATTCTTCACTGATTTTAATTTTAACTGATCATAATGAGTTTAAAGATTTGGATTATAATCTTATTTTGAAAAAAATGAAAATCCCACAAATATTTGATACAAAAAATATTGTCTCAGAGAATAATGTTCCAAAGGAAATTAAATTCTTAAATTTTGGGAATATACATTTATCAAATCAAAAGTAATGTGTTTTTATATGAATTAAAAATTAACAAATGAGTGACAAAATGTTTCCAAAGATATCAATAATTGTTCCAGTATATAATGTTGAGAAATATTTAGAAAGATGTTTAGATAGCATTGTAAATCAGACATTAAATGATATTGAGATAATATGTATTAATGATGGGTCTACTGACAATTCATTAAACATACTTACTGACTATGCTAAAAATGATAATCGTATAATTATTATCGATCAAAACAATCAAGGCTTAAGTATGGCTAGAAATAAGGGGATCGATATTGCAAAAGGGGAGTATATTTTATTTGTTGATTCGGATGATTGGATTGATCTGAATACATGTTTGATATATTATAATGAATCCAAAGAAAAGGATTTGGATTTATTGATTGATTCTGTAGAAAGTTATGAAGAGAATGAAGATAAGTTCATTAGAGAAAATTATTATAAGAATATATTTTTACCAGAAGAATTTAGGGGAACGATTTTTAATAATAGAGATATCAAAGATTATGTATTTTCATTAAATGTTGTGGTATATGGCAAATTATATCGTAATAGTTTATTAAAGAAGTATGATATTAAATTCCCTCAAGATGTTTACTTTGAGGATAATGTCTTCTTTTGGGAAGTTATTTTAGCAGCTGAAAAAATATCTGTATGTGAAAATTTTTCTTCAATAAGGAGATATAGGGAAAAATCAATCACTTATGATAAGGATGAAAAATTTTTGGATGTTATAAAGGTTTCAAACCTTGTTTGTAAAGTTTTTAAAAAATATGATTATGTTGATTTTTATAAAGAAGAATTAATTAATTATAAAATTAGTTATATACAAAGATGGTATGAATTAATTAATGAAGATTTCAAAGAAGATTATTGGAATTTAATGTTTAACGACTTTTTAAAAATTAAAGAAAATATTAACTTACACAATGAATTCTTATCTAATTTAAATGATGTAAATAAAAGTTTTTATCTTAATGTTCTTGATTCAAAAAATTCAAAAGAATTAGATTTACTTAACAAGTATTCTCAATTAAATAAGGAATATTTATTATTAAAGGCAGAAACTCAAAGTAAACTTAATGAATTGAAAATTAAAAAAGAAGAATTTAACTCTTTTTATGATGAAAAACTTAAAAATCTCAATGAAAAGGAAAATAAGCTTAAACAGGATACCTTAAAATTTAATCAAGATAAGGATTCTTTCAATAAGATAAAAAAAGAAATGGAAAAATTTTTTGAAGAAGATTCAAATAGATTATTAAATGAAAAATCAGAATTCAGTACATTTAAAGAAGAATCTTTAAATGAGATTTCTTTGGAACGTTCTGAGTTGGTTGAGAGTGAGAAGGCTTTTGATGATTTTAGGC
>NZ_JAFQQZ010000017.1 GCF_017410345.1 Methanobrevibacter sp. | reverse complement strand
TTTTTTTATTTTTTTTCTTATTCTTGTTATTCTCTCTATTTTAGTTATTTTTCATATATTTTTACTTTTTTTATTCATTTTGCCAGTTAATGAAAAACTTATTCCAATTAAAAAAAGATTAATATATTTAAGCCACATATATTTATACATTGAATTATTGTGGCGATTATATGTTAAACAGACTTAAGGAAATCAGCCTGGGCAATTGGATCCTAATCGCAATGATACTGGGTATGATTGTAGGATTAATACTGAATTTTTATGTTAGCAACCCATTTATCAAAAACGTTATCTTAATAGACAATGTCTTCTATCTAGGCGGAAATCTATTTATTAAACTGATGAAGATGCTGGTTGTTCCACTTGTTTTCTGTTCCATCATTGTAGGGGTAACCTCCATTTCAGACATTAAAAAGATTGGTACAATTGGTGGAAAGGTTATTTGCATCTATCTTATAACCACTGCATTGGCAGTTTCAATAGCCATTCTAATATCAGGAATGATTCAACCTGGAGTTGGCTTGCATATGACAGGCCTTGCAGACCCTTCAAATGTCACTACCAATGCGACAGTGACCAGCGCCATTTTAGACATGATTCCAGATAATCCCTTAAATTCATTGGCAAATGGAGACATGTTGCCTGTAATCATCTTTGCAATAATTGTAGGATATATCCTCGCCAAATTAAGGGATGAGACAGAAATCGTCAATAGGATCTTTACTGAAGGGAATACAATCATGATGGAAATGACCAATATAGTCATGAAATTTGCACCGATAGGGGTTTTCTGTCTAATCGCAAAGACATTCGCCACATTAGGATTCGATGGATTGATGCCTTTAAGCAAATATGTTGCATGCGTCCTTCTGGCTTTGGCGGTGCAGGCATTTATCGTTTATCCGACATTGCTTGTTGCCTTTACAAGATTGAATCCAATAAGGTTCTTTAGGAAATTCTTCTCTGTAATGCTATTCGCATTTTCCTCATCATCATCTAATGCAACCATTCCATTGACCTTGGATAAATTAAGCGAAATCGGAGTCTCCAAGGATGTCTCATCATTTACCATACCATTAGGAGCTACAATCAATATGGATGGAACAGCAATAATGCAAGGTGTTGTGGTCATGTTTGCAGCGCAGGCATATGGAATTGACTTGGGATTGACTGCATTGCTTACAGTGATATTTACCGCAGTTATGGCTTCAGTTGGAACCGCAGGTATTCCATCAGTGGGATTGGTGACCTTAAACATGGTATTTGCTTCCGTAGGATTGCCAACAGATGCAATAGCCATAATCATGGGAATAGACCATATACTTGATATGATCAGATCTGCAGTTAATGTGACAGGTGATGCGATTTGTACAATAATCGTTTCATTTGGAAATAAGTCTGTAGACGTTGATAAGTTCAATGGCAAGAAAGAAGCCGAATCAGTACTGTAATATCTTCCAGCTTTAAGCTGGAATCCTTTTCTTTTTTTTTGAGATTCGATTTTAAAATAATTAAAATCAAACCACTTCTTTAAAAAATGCTATTTTTATAAAAAAAATTTAAAAATATAAAAAAATTGAAAAAATATTAGAAAAAATAGTAAAAAAGTAAAAAAAGTAAAATAATGAGAAATAAGTAAATTAAAAAAGAAAAATTTATTTTAAAGAATAATCCAATTACTCATTCTCAAATCCATAAATTCCAGTTTCAAAGGTTTTTGCAACATCCTTCAAGACTTCTGGAATGTTGATTTTCTGTGGACATCCTTCAATGCAGATTTCACAATCAGTGCAGTCAGATGCTATTCCAACATCAGGAAGCTTTGAATAATTCAAATAAGCGTTTCCATGAGGAGTCCACTCATCTGTATCAAGCAGCTTATGCTTATTATAGATATCAAAGAGCTTTGCTATATCGATATTGCTTGAGCAATTGTCAACACAGTATCTGCATTTGGTGCAGTCTACAGTAATGTTGTTATTGATGATTTCAGAAACCTCTTCAAGAAGCTTAAGCTCCTCATCATTCAATGGATCTGCATTTTTGAATTCCCTAATATTCTCTTCAAGCTGCTGGCTGTTGCTTGCACCTGTGAAAACAAGGCATACATTATCTAGATTGGCTACAAATCTAATTGCCCATGAAACAACGGACTTGTCAGGATTATAATCCTTCATAAGCTTTTCCGCCTCTTCAGGAACATCTGCCAAGAATCCGCCTTTAAACGGTTCCATAATCATGACTTTCACATTATGTTTTCTTGCAACCTCCAGGCATTTGCGTGATTCGATTGCCTCATCTTCCCAGTCAAGATAGTTTATCTGAAGCAATACAAATTCCAATTCAGGATGCTTGCTTAAAAGGCCATCTAAAAATTCAGCATTTCCATGTGTTGATAATCCAATATGCCTTATGAATCCTTCTTCCTTCTTCTTTTGGACAAATGAATACAAGTCAACATTTTTCCAAGCGTTTTCAGTAAATCCGCTTACATTATGCAGTAGATAATAATCAAAGTAATCAAGACCGCAATTTTCCAATTGCTGATTGAACAGAGGTTCCAATTGTGATTCCTCTGTGATAACAAATAATGGCAATTTAGTTGAAACGGTGAAGGAATCCCTAGGATACCTTTCAACAACTGCCTTTCTTAAACTTTCTTCCCCAATGCCTTCATGATAAACGAATGCAGTGTCAAAATGGTTGAATCCGCTTTCCATATACAAATCAACCATCTTATTCACTTCATCATAATCAATGCTTTTGAAATCGTTTTCATCAAGAAGGGGAAGCCTCATCATTCCCATACCTAATTTAGTCATAGCAATCACATCTATTTATTTAAATCTAATTAAGACTTTATTGTTCTTATTATATAAAACTGATTATAATAATTGTTTACTGAAATAAGCATTAACCAATTGAAGAAAATGACTTATCAGATATTAAAATAGAAAAAATAGAGAAATGAGATTAAAAATAAATAAAAAATAGTTAAATAGAAAAATAAAACAAAATTCTATTAAAAATTAAAATTCCTTAAGCAATTCGACGATTTCGTCCCTGCTATAACCTAACTTGACTAAAATAGCTTTAAGACTGTCAGCATCGTCCCACTTAACTTCTCTCCATGCTTTAAAATCGTTTCTGATAATTGCATTGACTAACAATTGCATGGTAATGAAGTCATCACTTTCAACTACCATTAAGGCATCTTTCTTATTGAATTTTCCTTCTGGATCAACCAAATCGTATTTTCCGGTTTCAGAATCTAATTTCATTATCGCACTGTCAATTTTAAAAGGCATTTTTACACCAACATAAAAGTAATTTTAAATTATAATAATTCGTAAAATTAAAAAAAATAATAAAAAAATGAAAAATAGAGAAAATCCCTATTTTTAGATATTTGCTATATGATCATTCAATGATTTGACCTTCAAATCACTGTCTTTAACAGCTTCAATCGCATTTAAGGCAGCTCTTGCTCCTGCTAAAGTGGTCACATAAGGAATTCCAAGCTCTACAGCCAAACGTCTGATGGTATAGCCGTCCTTGGAAGCCTGTTCACCATGAGGAGTGTTGATGATCATATCAATCTTTCCATCCAAGATGGCTTCCTTAATGTTAGGAGTTCCTTGGGATACTTTCTTGATTCTTGTAATAGGAACATCAAAGATTGCATTTGCTGTACCTTTTGTAGCATATATGTTAAATCCTAAGGCATGAGCCTTTTCAGCAATCGGCTGGATTTTCTTTTGGTCCTGTTCCCTTACACTGATCAGGAGATTTCCTTCCTTAGGCAAGTCCATTCCTGCTGAAAGCTGTGACTTGTAGAAGGCAAGGCCGAAGTTCTCATCTATACCGATACTTTCACCGGTGGATTTCATTTCAGGACCTAATATACTGTCGGATTCTGTCAATTTCAAGAATGGGAAAACAGACTCTTTTACAGCTACGTGATTGATTTTGATTTCCTTAGTCAAATTGAAGTCCTTGAGCTTTGCACCCATCATCAAGGAGGTTGCAACTTTTGCAAGAGGAACACCAATGGCTTTACTTACAAATGGAACGGTTCTACTTGCCCTTGGGTTTGCCTCGATGATGTATACCCTTTCCTCATCCAATTTAACTGCATATTGAATGTTCATGAGTCCAATGACATCCAATTCCAAAGCGAGTTTTCTTGTATTTTCTCTGATCACTTGAAGCAAATGCTCTGGAATGGTTTGAGGAGGTATTACACATGCGGAGTCACCGGAGTGAACACCAGCTTCTTCAATGTGCTCCATGATACCTGCAATGAATACGTCTTCACCGTCACATAAAAGGTCTACATCAAGCTCAACTGCATCTTCCAGGAACTTGTCTACAAGAATTGGGTGTTCCGGTGAAACCTTTACAGCCTCTTTCATATATTCTTCCAACTCTTCCACACAGTAAACGATTTCCATTGCCCTTCCGCCGATAACATATGATGGACGTACGAGAACTGGGAAACCAATTCTCTCTGCGGCTTCACGAGCTTCATCAAATGAATTTGCCAAACCATAAGGTGCCTGATTAATATGCAAGTCATTCAATACTTCAGTGAATCTTTCCCTATCCTCTACCCTATCAATGCTTTCATATGGGGTACCTAAGATCTTAACCCCTGCCTCTGCAAGAGGAACAGATAGGTTGATTGATGTCTGGCCACCGAATTGAACAATGACCCCCTCAGGTTCAACCTGTTCAATTATTCCCATGATGTCCTCAAAGGTCAATGGCTCGAAGAACAATTCATCTGAAATGTCATAGTCAGTACTTACGGTTTCTGGGTTGTTGTTTACAAGGATTGTTTCGATTCCTAAGTCTTTCAATGCGAGAGAGGAATGCACACAGCAGTAATCGAACTCAATACCTTGTCCGATTCTGATTGGACCTGCACCGATAATCAAGATTTTCTTATTGTCTGTCTTGATGAGTTCGTTTCCGCTGTCATAACTGCTGTAATAATATGGGGTTTTTGCTTCAAACTCTGCTGCACAGGTATCTACCATCTTGTAGGATGGCTTAATGTCAAACTTGTCGAGAAGTGCCTTGACATCCTTCTCTTCAATGCCTGCGAGTTTTGCAAGGGTGAAATTGGAGAATCCTAATTTTTTAGCCTTTAGGAGGAATTTTTCATCTTCAAGTGCTTCTTTTGTTACCTGATTTTCAAACTCTACTATGTTTTCAATCTTGTAAAGGAAGAATGCGTCCATTTTTGAAAGTTCTGCAAGTTCCTCAACACTTCTTCCATCCTTAATAGCAGAGTACATGTGGAATAGTCTTTCATCGGTAGGATTTGCTAAATTGTCTTCTGTGTACTCCAAATACTCGAATCCGTGCAATCCGATATCCAAGGAGCGAATAGCCTTTTGAATGGCCTCTTCATAGGTTCTACCAATAGCCATTACCTCACCGGTTGCTTTCATTTGAACTCCAATCTTTCTGTCAATGCCTTTGAACTTGTCAAATGGCCATCTTGGGATTTTAACAACGATATAGTCAATGGAAGGTTCAAAGGAAGCAGGAGTTTCCTTGGTGATGTCGTTTCTGATTTCATCTAAAGTAAGGCCAAGTGCCACTTTTGAAGAGATCTTTGCGATAGGATAACCGGTTGCCTTAGATGCAAGTGCACTGCTTCTGCTTACACGAGGGTTTACTTCAATGATTTTGTATTCATTAGTTTCAGGATTCAATGCAAATTGGATGTTACATCCACCATTGATTCCCAAGTTTCTGATGATCTTTATGGAAGCGTCCCTTAATCTTTGACACACTTCATCATTCAAGTTTTGGATAGGAGCAACTACAATACTGTCTCCTGTATGTATACCCATAGGGTCCACATTTTCCATGTTACATACAATGATACAGGTATCGTTCTTGTCTCTCATGACCTCAAATTCGATTTCCTTCCATCCTAAAACGGATTCGTCAATCAATACTTGGTTGATGTAACTCATGTCAAGCCCATGAGTGGTAACATCTATAAGTTCCTGCTTGTTGTGAGCTATTCCTCCACCGGTACCACCTAAGGTAAAAGCAGGACGGACAATGACAGGATAGCCGATTTCCTCAACGGCTTCCAAAGCCTCTTCAACAGATTCCACCGCATGACATTTAGGGATAGGTTCATCCAATCTATCCATAAAGTTAGCGAACAGATCTCTGTCTTCCACATCTGCAATGGTCTGAACGTCAGAACCAATTACCTTTATGCCTTCAAGAAGGCCTAACTTTCCAAGTTCCGTTGCAATGTTCAAACCGGTTTGTCCACCCATGGTAGGCAAAATAGCGTCAATTTTCTCTTTTTCTATAATTTGAGCAACAAGTTCTGCAGTCAACGGTTCAGTGTAAACAGTGTCTGCCATATCCATATCAGTTTGGATGGTAGCAGGATTGCTGTTTACAAGAACAGTTTCCAAACCCTCTTCCCTAAGTGATTTGCACGCTTGGGAACCAGAGTAGTCAAACTCAGCAGCCTGACCAATCTGAATAGGTCCAGAACCAATTATAAGCACTTTATTAATATCCTCATCAACAGGCATTTTATCCTCTCTTATTCCACATTATTAGTAATTTTATGATTTTAATAATCTTAATCCATGAAACTTTTAAATCTTATAATTTCAAAAGCCATTATAATTTTAAATTTAAATTTTATAATTTTATAATCAATTAAATACAATGAAATTCAAATCTTAGTACTCCTTAATCAATTTTCCAAACTCTTCAAACAAATCCCTTGTATCGTTTGGACCAGGTCCGGATTCAGGGTGGTATTGAATTGTTCGAAGAGGCAATTCCTTATGTGCAAATCCTTCTGGAGTACCATCATTCAAGTTGATTTGAGTGAGTTCCAAGTCGGTTCCCTTTAGGGAATCCGGATCAATGGCAAATCCGTGATTTTGGGAAGTGATGAACACTTTTCCAGATTGCAAATCCTTTACTGGCTGATTTGCTCCCCTGTGACCGAATTTCATTTTATAGGTAGTTGCACCGAATGCCTTTGCGATTACATGCTGTCCCATGCAAATACCGAATACTGGGAATTTGTTGATTAATTTTTCCACATTTGCAATGGTATCAGTCAATCTTTCAGGGTTTCCAGGACCAGGTGAAACCATAAGTCCATTTACGCCATAATCCAAGATGGTTTGATAATCAGTATTGTAAGGGAATAAAGCAACGCCAACACCGTTTTCAAGGAAACAGTTGATGATATTCTTCTTAACGCCACAATCAATAATGGCTACGGTCTTGTCAAAGTCTCCAAAAGTCTTGACTTCAGGAGTGGACACTAAAGGAACCAAGTCCAAATCCACAATGCTTTTATGTTCCTGAGCACGTGCCACAAGCTCATCATCATCAATCTCTTCGGTAGCGAGTGCTGCCTTAAGGGATCCTTTTTCACGAATCTTCAAAGTCAAGTCTCTTGTATCGATATCTTCAATTCCAGGGACCTTGAATTCTTTCAAGAAATCGTCCAAAGTCTTTTTAGTACCGAAATTGGATAGCTTTTTACAAGCCTCTCTCACTACAAAACCTTCAACCTGCACCTTATCGGATTGATACCAATCTTCGCTAACTCCATAGTTACCCTCCAAAGGATAAGTGGACATCAAAATCTGTCCTTTAAAGGAAGGGTCAGTCAGCGCTTCGGTATAACCGGACATACCGGTTGAGAAAGCAAGCTCACCTACAGTTACAGTTTCATAACCGAAGGCTTCACCTTTTAAAACAGTTCCGTCTTCTAAAGCTAATTTTGCTTCATTTCCCATAATTTTCACCATATAATTCATTGTATTTAATATAAAAATAATCATCAAATCAAATAGCATTTCAAGCCAATTTTCCATTAAGAAAATCATGCTTTTTGCTAAATTAATTTACCTTAATTATTTATGTAATTTATTTAATTTAAATTATTCTATAAATCATATTTTCATTAAAATTTTTAGAGAAAATTCATAGAATTTAAACTAAACATTATAATATAATGTTTATTAAACAAAATATTTTAACTTATCTATTAAAATGATAATTTTAAAAAAAATAGTTTAAAAATAGTTAAATTGTTAATAAAAATGGAATGAAAATTAATAAAAAAATAGTTAAAAATTTGATAAAAAAGAGTAAGAAATTATGATTAAATAAAGAAAAATAGCAACTTCAAAAGAGTTAAAATTTAGGATTAGAAACTAATCAAAACAATCAATATTCCCCACTGGAACATCTGTCAAATTTCATTTGCTTTGAAATCTCCCTTTTTCTTTTCTCTGAAACCTCAGTATTCATCTGATTCATGAAATCATCCAATTTATCAAATCCTTTTGAATTGTCTTCATTTCCCTCCAAATAATTCTCTTCATTGGATTTGATAATGTCTGGCTTATTCAAATTGGATTTGACCATGGAATATCTTACAACCAATTCATCATAGAACCATCTTACAGCAAATCCATCGGAACTGCTTAAGGCAATCAAATGCTTTGTATAACCATTTTTTGAATAAACAATCACTATAGATGAATACAGTGAAGATAAATTGGATTTATTAAGTTTTAAATCAATTATTTCAGAGTAAAATATCTTCAAAGAACCCTTGGATTTACGTTGGAGCAAAGATTTCCTTTTCAATAAAATATGATCCTCTTCCAAAGAGGTTTCAGATATCACATTGGAACTCATGCAGGACTTTGAAAAGGCTTGGGAATCCACACTATAATCATCCTCCTTAGAGCTTAATCTCTTTTGTGAAAAAGAGAAATTAAGAAGATATCTGGATTCCGGAGAGTAACTTGAATTATTTTCCATAATACCACAGTCAATAAACAATAACAATAAACTTAAATTGAAACATTGATTTTTCCTTCAATCAAATACAATATGATCAGATAAATCACCATCGATCCAAAGTAGCAAAGAATATCAGCAAAGTCAAATATTGCCCCTGCCTTAATGAACAATGCCACATATTCCCATACGAATGATGCTAAAATGGTTACAAGAATTATCAGCCAGAGATTTGTCAGCTTATATGGATAAACAATATTCAAAAAGCTTAACAAGACAACAATGGCTAGAAAGTCATTGAAATGGAACATGAAAAACCAATTCAGATCATGGAGAAAATGATTATTCAATAGATAAAGAGACAATGCCATAATCAAAATGATAAGATTATAGATTCTAAATCTCCTATCGTTTTTCTCAAATGAAAATCTTTTAAATAAATTAGCTAAATCAAACATTTATATCAATAACTAAAATAATAATTAACAATCTAATAATTAAACACGAATAATTAATCAAAAGTCATTATGAAAATAGCCATCAAAACTATAGCAACCATACCGACAATCAATAGGGAGGTGTTATCTAATGAGATAGATTTATAATACCCATTGAATCCACCTTGATTGCCATATTCCCTTTGACCATCATTTTGGCCTTGATAATCATCTTCATCATCAGTTTCTATAATCTGCTTGTCCTTCACTTCATAATCGTCAATTTCTATAATGTCATCAGCCATTCTATCACCCTCATTAAAATATAATCAGATTTTATTGATAAACTTTCATTGATAATCAATAACAATTACATAATAAAATATTATTTCCTAATATTTATAGATATCTATAAAAGCGATTAAAATAATAATTTAATTATATTTGTATTATATTCGAATTATATTTAATAACTGAAGGTGAAATAATGAACCAATTTTGTCCGAAATGTGGGGCAAAGCTTTATGATATCAATGCTAAGTTTTGCAGCCAATGCGGCGCTAATTTAACTGAAAAAAAGGAAATAAATCCAAATGACTTGCCTGAAGATAGAATAGACTTAAGGGAAGGCATGACCAATAGGAACACTGGAATGTGGAAAACAACCAAATGGGGAAGACGAAAGAAAAAACCAGTGAATTGGGATATGGAAAAATAATTTTTTAGAAGATTGAAATTAGATTTACCCAACTAAAACAAAAAACATAAAAATTAAAATCATATTTTTGGAGATTATAGAATGAAAACACAAGAGGAAATTGGAGAAAAAATCGAATTGCTGAATGATAAGATTGCAGGATTAAGGGCAGAGGAAGATGACCTTACAAATGAACTTAAAGTAATCCTTGCAGGTTCCGAATTGCAATCAATCATGTTGACAAGCACATTAGTAAGCTCTGAAAGCCAAGTTCGTGACTTGCTTGAAAAATTTGAAAAAAGAGCTGAAGAATTGAATGAAAGATATGAAGAGGCATCCATTGAAGGAAATGCTGAAGCAAAAAACCAGATTCATGCAATGATCTGGACAAACGACATAAGATTGGATACCATCAAATGGGTTCTTGAAGAAGACGATGAAGAAATTTAAACAAGATCCATCTTTTATTAAACATTTATTTAAAATTTAAAAATTATTTTATAAACAATTAAATTGCAATCAAACGAGATAAGACTATGAAAAAGATTATTCCATTATTGCTTTTATCATTGATAATCTTAAGCCCAATATTTGCTGAAAGTGCAGATGCAACCACTGTATTCCTGACTTCAGACAATCTGCATGAGCATGATGCGGATTTCGCCAGATTAAATGATATCAAGGAAAGAATCGAATCAAAGACCAATGGAGACATCATTGTAGTGGTTGATGATTCGGCTTCAAATCCCGGAGAAGGGACACGGGTAATGGCTGCAAGATGTGATGTGGCAGTTACAATAGCCGGGGCTTGCGCAGGAAACTTAGTTGACCTTGCAGATTACTCCACTAAGGTAAGCAAGAAAATCATCTATGTGAATGCAGGGACACTTGACCTGTACAATATCAATTTCCTTAGAAGATCCTATGATGACAATTGGTCCCATTACACATTTGCATCAGTGAAAAGCCCTGGAAAATTCCTGAATGACGCTGGAATAACCTTAATCCAACCAGCACAGCAATATCCAGACGATTGCTACAAAGGAATAATCGCATATGACAGCGACAATGTGAACGAATACATTGCAGATGAAATCATCAAATCAGTTTATGCTGGAATGGACAACAACAAACAGTTGGATACTGATTTAATAGTCTATCACAAACTAGACCCTAAATACTTGGCGGAAGATTCCCAGAAAATCGTTGCCGGATACGGAATGGATATGCAGGATTCATACGGTTCCTACACTACACAGCAATTATTGTATATGAGCGCCTCATACATAAGCGGATACGGCTTGGAAGTTCCTGGAGAATTTGGAGCGCCGGACAATCCTCAAGAATATTCAAGCTTCACCAAAGGAGAATATTCATTCAATGACTATTACAATATGGCGGATATTGTTGTAGACTATATGAATGAGAATGGAAAGGCACCTGATTCCATCAATTATGAAGGTGCAAGCATAGGATATTACGATCTGGTCTATAATTTTGCACTGCTTACACAGGATGACACAAGTGCAAGCAATATGAATTTCCCATCTGAAATGGAATTCCACAAATACAACAGCGACCTATTCCATGAGCTATTGCCAATAGGAATCATAATCCTTGGAATAATCGTAATCTTATTAATAATCAGAAGCATAATAAAAAGAATAAAAAGAAGGATTAGAAGAAGAAAACAAAGAAGAAACAGGAAAAGAAGGCAAAGAGAAATTGAAAGAGAGATGGAAAGAGGAAGAGGCAGAAGAAGACAAGGCAGGCCTCCTAAGAGATTGAACAAACAGCAAAAAAGACGCAGATAAGTGAAAACAGCAATTAGAATCAGGGATTTTGAAAATGACAGAAGCTCAAAAAACAAAGGAAAATGAGGAATATATGAATAGTTTAAATGATGAGATAAGCTATTTAAAGGAGATTCTAGCCAGCAAACTCTTTGAAGAAGACCATCTAATCAATTTTACTTGCAGAGAGATTGAAACAGACTATTCATTGAAATTTGGAGTTTACAAATACAAAATCAAGGATTACAAGCTCAGAATCAAAAAGACAAAAAGAACAATCGAACTCCTTAAAAAGATGATTGAAAAGCAATCAGCCAATCAATTCAATAAGGACACTGCAGATTTGGAAGAGAATCAAAAAAAGATCAACCAAACCAAAATCAATAAGCCGAAAATCAATATGGGTGAAATTGAAAGCCATATTGAAAATGAGTTCAGTGAGGAAGATTTGGAATTGCAGACTGAGACTGCAAAGGTTAACATTCTGATTGAAGAGCATAAGAACAATTTAAGCAAAAAGCAGGACTTCAAGGAATTGCATGAACTTTATAAGGATTGCATTAGAAAAATTCATCCTGATTTGCTCCTTGAACCTACAATCTATGAGGAAAACTTATTTTACAGTTCCAAGGAAGCCTATGAGGATAGGAACTTGGATGAATTGAGATCCGCTAAAAATTTAATTTACATCCATGACATTGAAAATATTCCAAAAACAGTAGAAGACCTTGAAAGGCTAAGGAATAAGTTGGAAATCAATATAGAATTGGAGGATATTGAAATTTCCAATATAATCAACTCAAAGCCTTATACCCAACAGAAGTTCCTATTGGATACCAAAAAGGTCAACAGCTATAGGGAAGGATTAGTTACTTCATTATTGGAAGTTGAAAAGGAGTACATCAGAATCAATAAAGAGTTAAATGAATTGAAAAAAGAGAACAATCTTAGCTATAAACTGGATTTAACTAAAGAAAAAAGAGAACAGTCTTAACTATAAACTGGATTTAACTAAAAGCAAAGAATAAAAAATATGGCCAAATTGTTCTTAATTACTTATTTTACCTGTGTTGAATAACATGACATAAGCATCGGATCCATCCTCATAATAATTAGGGACCTTCCTATCAATCTCAAATCCGAATTTCTGATAAAATCTGACTGCAGCATCATTATGTGACTTTACCTCTAAAGTGATCCTATGAATTTCAATATTCTTGAATATGCTTATGGCCATCATAAGCAATCGGGTAGCTATATGCTGACGGCGGAATTTCCTATCGACTGCAAGAGCGATTATATGCCCTAAACCCTCTTCTTTTACCCAAAAGATAATATATCCTACGATTTCACCATCTTCAACAGCTACAAGAAATCCGGTTCCTATTTCATATAATTGGTGAAGGATATTTATATCATAAGGTGTGGAAAAGGACTCCACTTCAATCTGATAGACCCTTCCCAAATCGGAAGGGACAAATTCACGAATAAACATATAAAAACCCAAAAATAAATTAAATAAAAAATAATATTTTTTTAATTGCAAATTTACTATTAATATTATTTAATTTTCTCTTTTAAAAAGATTTCTAATAATAAAAAGAATAAGATAAAAAAGAAGATATTAAATTATAAAAGAATAAATATATCTATAAAGCAAAAACAAAAAGGAATAAAAATGTGGAATGATCTAGAGGAATATATTCTCAAATTAGCTATTGAAAACAGCGAGAAAACTGGAAAGAAAACTAAAATAGTTGAAATTGGAGCGGGAAAGTTCCAAACAATCTCCAATAATTTAAGCAAGGATGAAAAGATTGACGTCATAATGACAGACATTGACCCTGCAAATGAGAATATCATTAGGGATGATGTCTTTAATCCGAATATGGATACCTATAAGGATGCAGACATACTGTTTTCAATCAGGCCTCCTGCAGAATTGCAGGAAGCAATCATGAAAATAAGGGATGAAGTTGATGCAACATTAATCATCAAGCCTTTATTCAATGAGGATTTGAATATGAAAACCAAAAAAATGAAACTGAAGAACTACAATCGGGCTTCATTCTACATTTACGAAAAATAAGAGATGCACAATAAATGTTAAATATTAAATGTTAAATGTTTAAATAAAATAAATTAAAGATATAAATTTACTAATATTTTATTTATAATATAAATTCAAACTATTTTTAATCATTTAGAAACTTGGGGATTATCTTGATAGAAGAAATATTGAAACAGTACTCCACTCAAAAGGAAGGGCTTAATAGTGCTGAGGCCAATGCTCGATTGGAAAAGTATGGCCTGAACAAGCTTAAAGAGCAAAAGAGGGATAGTCCTTTAAAGTTATTCTTTTCACAATTTTTAGATGTTTTAATATTCATGCTTATTATTGCAGCTATAGCAAGCTATATGATTGGAAATCATCTGGATGCATTCGTTATAGTTGTGGTTGTCATAATCAACTCAATAATCGGTTTTATCCAAGAGTATCGTGCTGAAAACGCTATGGAAAAGCTTAAAAGCCTGGTCCATACAGATGCGCATGTCAAAAGGGACAACGCCCTTAAAAGGATTCCAAGTGAAAGGCTTGCAATTGGAGACATTGTAATCCTTGAAGAGGGAGATAAAGTCCCTGCTGATCTGATTTTAATAGAATCCTATGACTTGGGAGTGGATGAGTCCTCATTGACCGGGGAATCCACTTTAGTTAAAAAGGACACAAATTATGAAAACATCAAAGACTTTTCTGAAAAAATTAAGGATATTCAAAAATATTCTAAAGAGGAAAACATTCAAAGCAAACTCCTATCCATGAATTCCAATGTGATTTTCGGAAAAGGAACAGGAGTTGTAATAGCTACTGGAATGGAAACAAGCATAGGCAGAATAGCTAAAATGATTCAGGAAGATGCTGAAGAGACTCCTTTAACAATTAAAGTGGGAAAATTAGGCAAGAAGATTGGAATAATTTCCATCATCATTTGTATTTTCGTATTCTTTATAAACTTCTTCCAAGCTACAGATATTCTTGAAAGCTTTATGACTGCAGTTTCACTGGCTGTTGCAGCTATTCCTGAAGGGCTTCCTGCAGTTCTGACATTGACTTTGGCATTAGGAATGCAAAAGATGGCAAAATCCAATGCAATCGTTAAAAGATTGTCTTCTGTAGAAACTTTAGGATCTTGTACTTACATCTGCACAGACAAAACAGGTACCTTAACCGAAAATAAGATGAGTGTGAGAAAAGATTTTCTAACCAATCAAGAATATTCCACATTAATTGCAGGTCTTTGTAATGGAGTAAGATACGAAGATGATGAATTGATAGGCAATCCTACCGATTTGGCATCACATTACTTTGCAATGGATAACGGTTTTAAAAGCCTCATATCAAATAGAAATCTCGAAAAGGAATATGAAATACCTTTTGACAGCAACAGGAAGCGAATGACAGTTATCTACAGTGAGAAAGATGAAGATGAATTAAATAAAAACTATTACATTCTAACAAAAGGTGCACCTGAATTAATCTTGGACATGTCAGAAAAAATTGACTTTTATGGCCATGAAAACCATTTTGACAGCTACACCAAAAAGGATATTCAAACTGAAATCGATAGAATGGCAAATTCCTCATTAAGGGTTATAGCTCTTGCCTACAAGAGAATAAATAAAGAGGAATATGAGAACATTCTAGAATTGGACAATAGGGAATTTGAGAATGAAGATTCCCAAACACATAAAACATATTCACAAAACAAGCACCATGGGGAAACCTTTGAAAAGGATTTGGTATTTACTGGACTTCTTGGAATAATGGATCCTCCAAGAGCTGAAGTATCTGAAGCTATAACAGACTGTCAAAATGCAGGAATCAATGTGGTCATGATTACAGGAGACCATAAGGATACTGCAACTGCAATAGCTAAGGAATTAGGCATTCTCCCTAAACTCTTTAGCAATGAAGATAATCAGAAACATAAAAAGGTCCTAACAGGCCAGGAACTGGAAGACTTAAGTGATGAGGAATACAATGAAATTGCAAAGGACATTAGAGTCTATGCAAGAGTATATCCAGAACAGAAAAGAAGAATCATTGAAGTTCTTCAAAACCATGGTGAAATCGTATCAATGACCGGTGATGGTGTAAACGATGCGCCAGCACTTAAAAAGGCTTCCATAGGAGTGGCTATGGGCAGCGGCACAGATATGACTAAGGAATCTGCAGACATGATCATAAGAGATGACAACTTTGCCACAATAGTCTCTTCAATCAAGGAAGGCAGAACCATCTTTGATAACATAAAGAGATTCCTGAAATTCCAATTGTCAACAAACATCGGTGCAATACTGACCATTACAATAGGATCATTGCTCCCCATACCAACTCCATTCACTCCAATCCAACTTTTATGGATCAATATTATCATGGATGGACCTCCGGCACAATCCTTAGGATTAGAAGGTCCTGAAGAGGACATAATGAGAAGGCCTCCTGAAAAAGGGGAATTGATTGACAGGAAAACTCTAATAAAAATAACAATATCCGGAATTGTCATGACAATAGGTACCTTAGGACTGTTCATATTTGAATTGATGAATGGTGGAGCGGATGTGAAGACCAAAGCGATTACCGTTGCATTTACAGTATTCGTACTGTATCAGCTGTTCAATGCATTGAATTACAGGTCAAGCTCAAAACTTAGAAACACCATGCTTTGGCTGTCCCTTATCGGATCATTCGTATTGCAGGTTCTTGTTATCTATGTTCCATTCCTGCAGACAATCTTCAAGACCTGTGCTATCGGAGTCTTCGATTGGATCTTGATAATCATTGTTTCTGCAATGATCTTAGTTACAGATAAGATTGCCAATAGAATTGTAGACGGTCAGTTTTAAATTTCTAAAACTTCATGAATTTTAAAAAAATTATAAATAGTATATTAAATAAAATATTATTAAGTAAAATTATAATTATTAAATTAATTATTGATTTTTTTAAGGAGGAATATTATGAATTTAGTAGCAGATATTTTAAGCGGACTTTCATCTTTTGCAATTGTAATGATTGTAGGTTTCATTATTGTCATTGCACTTTTAACCTTGATTGCAAAAAAAGCTTAGATATTTAAAAAATTATTAGTATTAATTTTTTAAATTAATTTAATTTTATCCATCAGGATTTACCACCATCAATACTTTTTTTTACTCACCAGGAATCATCAAAATATAATTAATTTTAAACTTTTTTTAATAAATTAGTAAATTTTACTAAGTGGATACATCTATACTCTTTTCAAAAATACTAATCTACACATAATATTAATTAAATTAAAAGTAGATACAATTAATTTAAAAGTTTTCTAATAAGTATCATTTTAATGAAAGTTTTAATTAATTAAACTGTGATAAATTTTTGACTTAAAAAATTTGATTGAAAAATTGTATTTTTAGTGAAAATTTTGAAAAAATTTCATAAAAATCTGAAAATGTAAAATTTAAAAATTTTTTCAATTATAAAAAAATTAAAAATAAAAAAATCTGAAAATGAAAAATGAATAATGAAAAAATTTAAATCAAACTTTTCAAAAAAATGAAATCAAAAAATTAGAAAATAAAAAAATAAAAAAATTAATCAAACTTTTATCATAAAAGTTTGGAAAAGTAGTAAACGCCGAGACTGGGATTTGAACCCAGGCGGAGATTACCCCACGGGATTTCAAGTCCCGCGCCTTACCAGGCTAGACTATCTCGGCATATGAAAATTATAAAATCTATAAAAATAATTTAGGGTAATCCAATTTAATATCAAATAAAAATCTAAAATAAAAAGTATGAAAGTTTAATGAACTGAAAGATTTCAGATCATAATTATACTTAATTATTAAGAAAGCTAAAAAATAAAGCTTAATTATTTAAGTTCAATTTCAATACTTACGTTATCAGGAACGCTTACTTT
This sequence comes from Methanobrevibacter sp., assembly GCF_017410345.1. Taxonomy (NCBI): domain Archaea; kingdom Methanobacteriati; phylum Methanobacteriota; class Methanobacteria; order Methanobacteriales; family Methanobacteriaceae; genus Methanobrevibacter; species Methanobrevibacter sp. Next base: position 47,847 of record NZ_JAFQQZ010000017.1, on the reverse strand, counting down.
CATAATTTGTCTCATAGCTCTTTCATCAGCGCCAATTCCAATTAAACGTTTGTGGATACGAAGTTCCCATTTTTCCCAAGTAGCTTTTCCTTCTCCGTCTGGAGATTTTCTAGTTGGTACGACTAATTTTTTAGTAGGTAATGGAATAGGGCCAGAAATATCTACACCAGTTCTTTCGGAAATCTTCTTTAACTGGTCACAGACATAATTGATTTTTTCAGGATCGGTACCTGTAAGTTTAATTCTAGCTTGATTCATTTTAATCCTCCTTAAACAGGTTAATAATCTAGTTAAATCTAAAATATGATTAAACTAGATTACTAGATTAAAACATACTATAGATTTAAAATAATTGATTATTTAAAACCTAAAAAATAAAGATTTGATTTATTAGAAAAAGCAAAATGCATTCCCTAATAAATTTACAAAAATAAAACTAAAAAAAATAAAAAATGAATAATTTAATTAAAAATTAATCATTGATCTTATTTTTTGTCAGTTACTTTAAGACATAAACCAGCTGCTACGGTTTGACCCATATCTCTGATAGCGAATCTTCCCATTGGAGGGATGTTTGCAGCTTCTTCCATAACCATAGGTTTAGTTGGTTTAATTTGTACAATAGCTGCGTCACCAGTTTTAATGAAGTCAGGTTTGGTTGCTTCAGGTTGACCGGTAGCAGGGTCGAGTTTGGAAGTTAAGTCTAAGAAAGTACATGCAGTTTGTGAGGTGTGACAGTGGAATACAGGGGTGTATCCAACGGTGATTACACCAGGGTGTTGTAATACAACAACTTGTGCAGTAAATTCTTTAGCTACGGTTGGAGCATCAGTAGCATGTCCAGCTACGTCTCCTCTTCTGATATCGTTTTTACCTACACCTCTTACGTTGAAACCGATGTTGTCACCAGGTTCAGCTTCAGGGAAAGTTTCGTGGTGCATTTCGATAGATTTTACTTCACCGGAAACTCCAGCAGGTTCAAAGATAACGTTGTCTCCTTGTTTCATGATACCAGTTTCTACTCTTCCTACAGGTACGGTACCTACACCAGTGATGGAGTATACGTCTTGAATAGGAATTCTTAATGGTAAGTCTACAGGTTTTTCAGGTGGTACTAATTTGTCTAATTCATCCATTAATGGACTACCTTTGTACCATGACATGTTGTCAGATAATTCTTTGATGTTGTCTCCTTCAAATGCAGACATAGGGATGAAAGGAGTTGCTGCAGGGTCTCTACCGATGGATCTGAGTAAGTCGGATACTTCGTCTTTTACTTCGTTGTATCTGTCTTCGCTGTAATCAACCATATCCATTTTGTTGATTGCGATGATTAATTGTTTGATACCTAAAGTCATGGATAAGAACATGTGTTCTTTGGTTTGTGGCATTACACCGTCGTTAGCAGCTACTACTAATACAGCTGCGTCAGCTTGGGATGCACCAGTAATCATGTTTTTAACGAAGTCTCTGTGTCCAGGACAGTCTACTACAGTGTAGTCGTATTTGTTGGTGGAGAATTTTTGGTGAGCTAAGTCAATGGTTACTCCTCTTTCTCTTTCTTCTCCTAATTTGTCCATAACAAATCTGAATTTGTCTTCACCTTCATCTAATTGTTGTTCAGCGATTGCACCAGCTTTTAATAATAAGTGTCCTACTAAAGTGGATTTACCGTGGTCAACGTGTCCAATAAATGCTAAATTTAAATGTTCTTTTTCTTTTGCCATTATAAAAACCTCTTTTTATAAATTGTATATAAGTTAAGTATATAATTAAGTATTATTATTTGTTAAGTTATTTAATTTGTTGAATATTAATAGATAAAGTAAATTCATTTTTCATTACCTATACCAACATGATCTATTCTAACTTACATGTAAAAATTACATGGTAACAATTACATGCAATATAAAATAAATCACATGTAATATATGAATACTCAACTATATGTATATTATTTTATTTTTTATTATATATAAACTATATGATTATATATACTATTTTTTTAATATGAAAATAACTAAAAAAATTATAAAAAAATTATGAATGAAATTAATGAAAAATATAATAAAAAATATTAAAGATTAGGAAAATGAATTCCTAATGTTTAAAATAAAAACAGATCAAATAAATTAAGATAAAAGATTATCCTAATTGCTACTTAGATTATCCTAAGTAGTGGTCAGGACCAAATGGTTCTGGAGATAATCCTTTTCTTTCTCTGATTTGTCTGATAATTTGACTTTGCAATTCTCTTGGTAATCTTTCGAAACCAGAGTTTTCAGTAGACCATAAACATCTACCTTGAGTTGCAGATCTGATTTCACCAGCAAAACCAAACATTTCAGCTACAGGCACTTTAGCTTCAACGTTTACCATGTCACCTTCAGTTGGCATGTCGATGATTTGACCTCTTCTATTCAAGATTTCCTTGGTAACTGATCCCATGTAGTCAGTTGGGGTGTTAATGAAAACCTTTTGAACAGGTTCAAGCAATGTAGGGTCAGCCATCATCATACCACCCTTAATAGCGTTACGGATAGCAGGTAAAATTTGAGCAGGCCCTCTGTGAACTGCGTCTTCGTGAAGTTTTGCATCTACAAGAGTGAATTTCATACCCATTGCAATCTCGTTTGCAACCGGTCCTTCTTCAAGTGCAGATTCGAAACCTTCAATGACAAGCTCTTTGATTTCATCTAAGTATTGAATACCACGAGTCATGTTGATGAATAAGGATTTGTTGTAAACATCCCATACTCTTCTAGCCTCTTCCTTGTCAAGGCCATGTTCAATGAATTTTTGAGCTTCTTCCTTATCTTTGATCTTACCTTCCTTGATGTCACCGTTTTGCAATGCTGCGAATATTGAATCCTCTAAAGGTGCAACTTCAAGGTATAATCTGTTATGCTTGTTAGGGGATTTACCTTCTACAGGATTTGCAGTTTTTCCTGCAACGGTTTCTCTGTATACAACAATAGGTTCGGAAGTGTTGATATCTACACCTTTGTTGTTGATTCTTACACCGATAACTTCCAAGTGAAGCTCCCCCATACCGGAAACTAAGTGTTCACCGGTTTCTTCGTTAATGTTAACGTGAATTGTAGGGTCTTCTTTTGCAGTTTGTCTTAATACTTCAATGAGTTTTGGTAAGTCCTTAGTGTTTTTAGCTTCTACAGCTACAGTAACTACAGGTTCGGAGATGTGTTCGATTCCTTCGAACTCTACAATCTTGTTTTCAGGGGAACAGATGGTTTCACCTGCGGTAGCTCCTTTTGCACCGGTAATGTAAACAATGTTACCAGCAGGAACCTTTTCGGTAGGAACTCTTTCAGGACCGAAGAAAACACCTACTTGCTGTACTCTTGATCTGGCTTGACCTCCTACCAAGAACACTTCAGTACCTTGTTCTACAGTACCACCATATACTCTACCGGTAGCTACTTCACCAGCGTGCTTGTCTACAGATACGTTAGTGACCATTACAGCTAAAGGTCCGTCAGGACTAGTGTGAATCATGGTTTGACCAGCTTCACTTTCAATGTCTCCATCCCAAATGTTAGGACATCTGTATTGTTGGGAAACTTCAGGAGAAGGTAAGTGTTCTACTACCATACCTAATAATACATCAGCTAAAGGTACTTTTTTAGCTAATTCCTTTTGGTTTTCATCATTACAGTAATCAATGATGTCTTTGAAGTTGATTCCGGTTTCTTGCATCATAGGAATGTTGATAGCCCAATTGTGGTATGCTGAACCGAATGCTACACTACCGTCATCCACTTTTACAAGCCATTCGTCCTTTTTGTCTTTAGGAGCCATTTTAGTGATTAATTTGTTAGCTTCATTGATGATGCCGATAAATTTGTTTGCCAATTCTTCTGGTCCTAATTTTACTTCGTTGATTAATCTGTCTACTTTGTTAATGAACAATACTGGTTTAACTTTTTCTCTTAAAGCTTGTCTGAGTACAGTTTCAGTTTGAGGCATGATACCTTCAACTGCACATACAACTACTACTGCACCGTCTACAGCTCTCATTGCACGAGTTACGTCTCCACCGAAGTCAACGTGACCAGGAGTGTCAATTAAGTTAATAAGATATTCGTCACCATGGTATTCGTGTACCATAGATACGTTTGCAGCGTCAATGGTAATACCACGAGCTTGTTCTTGTTCGTCAAAATCCAAGAATCTTTGATCTCCAGCAAGCTCTTCGGAAATCATTCCCGCACCTGCCAAGAGGTTGTCGGATAAGGTAGTCTTTCCGTGGTCAATGTGTGCACAAATACCGATGTTTCTGATATTTGTAGGTTGATACATCAATTCTTTGATTTTTGCAATCATTTTGTCTCGTCTACTCAAAATCATCACCTATAAACATTAGTTTATTATTTGTCTATATTTTAGTCAATATTATGTCTTTTAAATTAAAAAATATAAAAAATATAAAAATTAAACAGAATTTGATTAAAAGACTTTTTTAAAAATTTAAAAAAGAAATTAAAAAGAAAATTCTGATTAATTCTATAATTATTAAAAACACTAAAATTAGTGTGCTGCTTTTGCAACTCTTTCTTTTTCTTCTTTTTTCTGTATAGCGAAACTTCTTGTATCTTCTTCAGAAGCAAAGATCAATTCATTTGCCAAACATTCAGCTACAGATTTTCTGTTTTTGAATGCGGATTGTAAAGTTCCTCTAGTCAAGAATCCTAAAGAAAGGTCAACTCTTCTTTGTGGAGAAATGTCTACAGCTACTTGGTAACCGATACCACCGTATTTGATACGGGTGGTTTCTTCACGTGGGGAAGTGTTTTCTATAGCAGTTACCAAAACTTGAACAGGGTTCTTTTTGGTTCTTTTGTTAATAATCTCAAAAGCTTCCTTTACAATATTGTAAGCTTTGTTCTTTTTACCAGAGTTTCTTTGGGTTCTCATGATCTTGTTCATTAATCTTTCCACAATGGAAACTTTGGATTTTGCAAATTGTCTTTTTACATGTCTACCTAAAGTATGAGGAACGATGGTTTCATCTAAGCAGATGTATCTTTTTAAACCTAAGTCTTCCACTTCTACTTCATCAAGGTCCCATTTATCAAATAATTTAGCCATAAAAATTACCTCAATTATCTTACTGGTTTATCAATTTTTCCGCTTACCATTTCGGATAAAGCAACATTGTTAACTTTACTTACTTTCCAACGAACTCCTGGAATGTCACCCATGGATCTTCCAGATGGTCCACCGATACCTTCAATCATAACTTCATCGTGCTCATCGATAAAACCGATTGCACCGTCACCTGGTGCGAATGCAGTTAATTGTTTACCGTTTTTGATCAATTGAACACGAACACATTTACGAATAGCAGAGTTAGGTTGCTTTGCTTCAATTCCTACTTTTTCGATAACGATTCCTCTAGCTTGAGGTGCCCCTTCAAGAGGGTCTGCTTTTACATCTAAACGTAATGCTCTTCTTTTGTAGTCTACGTCTTTCCATTTAAAATTTTGTCTATTCTTTTTAAGCTTTTTAGCTGCAAAAAGTCCTGGCATATTTATTCTTCCTCTTCATTTTTTACGACAAACGTCTTTTTGAATAAATAATAAGATTAAAATAATTAATTCCATCAGATAGAAGTCCACCGCTGCGATTTACTATTATATTCAAAAATTCAAACTAACATCCAAACCAAGGTGATTAAGCTTAATTCAGATTCAAAATACTAAAATTATACGATAAAATGACCATATAATAGCAATCAAAACTCCTATACAAAATAGAATATAAGTATAGAATCTAATTAAATGCATTAATCAAATATTGTCTGTGATTGATTCAATTAATGCTGTAATCATTGAAATTCAATTTATGAATCCAATGATGTGAAAATAATATAGGCAAACTATAATAAATACAAGAAAACTATAGCAAAACGCACACATAGCTATCAGTTTTAGAAATAAAGAAATTATAGCTTATAAATTATATTAATTAACATTAAAAATTAAGATAAAATTTTTTACACACAAATGTTAATATAACATAATGTTACCTATTATAATAATATATTATAATAACTTTATTAATAAATGTTTGGTTTTTTGATAGTAATATACTATGTAAAAAAATAAAAAAAAGTTTGACATAATCTAAATTTACATTTTTAGATTATGTGAATTAATCATAAACAATAATGCAAAACAAAATTATTTTTAAAAAGAATAAAAAAAGAAAATGAATAAATCTTATTTTAAAAGAAATATTTTAAAAGAATTATTTTAAAATAATGTTATTTATTTCATGTTGTCTTTTCGCTAATAATTTTGCTCTTTCGATGTTGATACCATTTTTACCAATAGCTATTCTTTTATTGGAAGAATCTGTATTGACAATAGCTATCTTTTCATCGTTACTTTTCTCAACTATTTTAATGGATTTGAGTTCAGCAGGGGATAATACATTCTTAATGAATTGAGCAGGATCTTCGTTATGCTCAATGATTTCTACTCCTCTTCCAACTGCTTTTTTAACCTTGGTTACAGTGCTTCCGCCTTTACCAATAGCTAAACCCATATCCCCATTCTTAACGACAAAGGTAACTTTGGAATTTTCATCATCAAGGATGCAATCCTTAACCATTGCACCAGTCATACTCTCAAAGAGAGCTATGAAACGGATTTCATTTGCATTAAATTTAATAGACACAAAATCTACCCCATTGCTTCTAAGATAGTAGAATCTCCTGGATCGTTTATGATTAAAGTAGCAACAGTAAATGGTTTACCACAAACAGAGCCTAAGTCTACACTAGTACCTTCATATACTATGAAAGGAATTTCAGAGAGATTTGCGTAGTATTCCACATCTTCTAAAATTTCTTTAGGACTGTTAGCTGCAACAACTGCAAGTCTACCTTTACCTAATTTTAAAGATTGAATAGATTTTTCTGAGCCGAGAGTGACATCTCCTGTGTCTACTGCAACTCTTATTCCTCTTTCTATATCCATCATCTGCCTCCTAAATTTTAAATTAAAAAAATCATCTATCTCAAGATAAGAAATTTATCGCAGATTATAACTCCATCAGGATAAATCATACCTTACTCAAGATAAAATTTTCATAGAGTAATAAAATATGTGCTATCAAACAAATAAAATTAAATAACAAATATGAAATTAAACTATTACATTTAATTATAATACATCTATTATTTATAATTTATTGATATTTTAATAGAATATTTTACAATAAAATCATTCTTAAAATCAAGTTTAAGAATAACTATGAATATGAAAATTATAATATAAATAAATAATAAAAATTAAGAAAATATTAAAAATATTTAATTAATTCTTAATAAATTCTTAATAATCTTCTAATTTTAATATACATCTGGTTTCATTGTAACACTTACTGAACCAGTACCTAAAGGAATTGGCTGACCGATAATGATATTTTCAATAATGCCAGTCAAATCATCCATTTCTCCCCTGATACTTGCGTGAAGCAAGTGCTTACCAGTCTCTTCAAATGCCGCACGAGCGAGAACACTTGATTTTTCACCACTGATACCGTGTCTTCCAATGGATTTTACAACACCTTCAGAAGTCATCATGTCAGCAACCAACATAATGTGTCTGATATCTACAGTCAAACCTTGGTCAGATAAGGTACGGTTCAATTCGTAGACAATAGCGTTACGAGCAGCTTCAATACCTAAAACGGTTTCGATTTCGTGAATGTCATTAGTGGTTGATCTTGCCTTGTCAATACCTTCCTCATTGAAGATTGCCTTAAGATTGGAACCTTCAGTATGGATAATCCATTCATCATCACCTTTACGGATAATGACCTTACCAATGCCTTTGGTTCCACTGATCTGCAAGTCACGAACCTTATCAGCTAAAAGTCTGATTTCTCTGATAGTAGGATTTCTAGGTCTGAAAGTTAACTTGTAGTCATCCTCGATTTCAACTTTCTTGAATATCTTTTCGACTTGTGCAATGATGCTGTCATAATCCAATCTCTTATCTTCGATTTTTCTCTCATCGAGAGTTACTATGACTTGCATTCCACCATAGTCCAAATTGAAATCGGATAAGATATCATTGATGGTACTTTTACCGATTTTATTAGCTAACTTTCTTACGAATTCCTCATCGTTTTTGTATTCCTCTTCAAAGTAAATGTCCATGGTAGGTGTGGAAATCTTTTTCCTAGCATCTACAATTTCAATTAACCTTGGAAGACCGAGAGTTACGTTTAACTCAGCTACCCCTGCATAGTGGAAAGTACGCATGGTCATCTGAGTACCAGGTTCCCCTACAGATTGGGCTGCAACAGTACCTACTGCTTCACCTGCTTCAATATATGCTCTTTCGTAAGCCTCATCAACTTTAAACACTAATTCGTTTAACTCATCATCAGTTAATTCCCTTTTGATATAAACTCTTATCAAGTCTCTAATATAACTTGGAGGGAATTTAATTTCATTCTTGACGATAACGTCTAGAACTTTTGAAATGGCTTCAGGCACATCGAAATATTGGTCCTCACTAAGCTCTTCTTCAAGAGATTTGACTAAGTAGATGGAATTGTCTTTAGAATATTCAATATCCTTCATTTTAAGTTCTTCTTCAACAAGGACAAAGGTATTCAATTCCTCATAAGTCAATTTTTCCTTAACGAAAGTCATTGCAGATTCAATAATGGCAGTTTCAGGTGCATCCAATTCATTGTTTTCAAATATTTCCTCTACAAGAACAATTTTTGAAATCAATCCGTTCAATTCATCATCATCCAATTCGCCATCACTGTAGAGTTGTGCTAAACTGACAACATAGATTTCAGATGAATTGACTTTATTCTTTTTAAATGCCTTTTCAACAGCTTTAATTGAATCAACCAAATCTTCCAATTCCTCAATGCTTAAGTCACCATCATCATAAGACTGTTGGAAATTCTTAATATAATCATCAGAAAAATCAATTTTATTCTTTTTAAACAATTCGTCAACAGTAGTAATTGCTTGAGTTGCTTCTTTTTTATCCGCCATAAAATTGCCTCCTAATTATTAAGCTTTCTCCATTCCTTTTTCAGCATTTTTAGCTGATTTAGACATGTTATTTTTAATACGCATTTCGTCAATAAGTTTGTCTAGGTTTGCTACATGACCGAAGTCACTTTTTGCCGGATCAATACCTTCTTCACCGAATACACTTTGAATAACTTGACCTTTGTTATCGGTAACCAATCCGTTTGATTCAACATTCAAGTCTTCAAGTGCATTTACAAGTCTTCTTTGCATGTAACCGGATTGTGCTGTACGGATAGCTGTATCTACAAGACCTTCTCTTCCACCCATTGCGTGGAAGAAGAATTCCACTGGATCCAATCCTTCCTTATAACTGGAATGTACAAATCCTTTTGCTCTTGCCCCTAACTCATGCTTTCTGAAGTGAGGCAATGGTCTAGCCAAGTATCCTCTTGTAATACGTCCACCACGAACAGATTGCTGTCCTACACAAGCGGTAATCTGAGCAAGGTTCAACATGGATGCCCTTGCACCGGTACGAGCCATAACAACAGAGTGGTTTTCAACAGCCATCATATAATCATAGGAGTCATCTGGAGATTGTTTACCCATGGTAAGGTAACCTTCTGCGATTTCCCCTGCTGTGTCCCTAGCTTCCCCTAGAACCTGCACAATACGCATTTCCAAGGTTTCCTCTGCACTTCTACCTGGTAACGGTTGGAGAAGTCCTTCCTCATAGGTAGCAATTAACTTATCTACTTCCTGTTCAGCCTTATCCAAGTGAGCATCAATAACCTCAATAGCTTCTTCTGGAATCTCTTCATCGTTGGTACCAGTGGTAATACCTGTTTTCATGATTCCGCAGATAGCAAGGTCAGTGGATCTGTCCAAGAACTCTTTTGCACGGGATGGACCATATTCCTTAACGATTGTATCCAAAATCTTACCTGAGAAGGAACCGTATGCAGCTTCGTCAATAGCACCATGGGTCAATTGACCGTCTTTGATTACTACGAATGCATCGTATTGGCAGTCTTCCTTAAGACAGGTTTCACATTTTCTGCAGATTTCAGCCTTATAGTTCATGTTAAGGTCATCTGGTAAGAGCAAGCTGAATAATTCCTTACCGGTCCAATCACGATTTTTACGTTTCAAGTGTTTCTTATCAACATACTCATTGTTAAGAAGATGTGATTTTCTAATCATTTGGAAAGCGTCATCTTCTGGAACTGTGAATCCGTCACGAGTTAAAAGGTATGCTCCACTGATGTGGTCGTGAATAGCACCGATGATCGGTCCACCAAACCTTGGAGACAAGATGTGTTCCTGTACTCTCATCAAGGATTTCGCTTCGGCACGGGATTCGTCGGTTTGGAAAACGTGCATGTTCATTTCGTCTCCGTCAAAGTCCGCATTGTATGGAGGACATACACAAAGGTTTAATCTGAATGTCTTGTAAGGCAATACTCTTACTTCGTGAGCCATCATACTCATTCTGTGAAGGGAAGGCTGACGGTTGAATAAAACAATATCTCCATCCTTAAGATGTCTCATTACGATATCACCATATTCAAGGTTTTCAGCGACTAATTCTCTGTTATCCTCTAAGACTCTGACCTTCATCTCTTTGCCATTGATGGTCTTTTTAACATAGTTAGCTCCAGGATGGACATTTGGACCATTCATAATAGCTTCTTTTAGCTCTTCAACGTTCCATTCATTTACATAGGTAGGTACGGTTACTTCCTTTGCAATCATTTCAGGAACACCGACTTCATTGATACTGATGTTTGGGTCAGGTGAGATTACGGTACGTGCTGAGAAATTTACACGTTTACCTGATAGGTTGCTTCTGAATCTTCCTTCCTTACCTTTTAATCTTTGAGCTAATGTTTTTAATGGCCTTCCGCTTCTGTGTCTTGCAGGAGGTACACCACTTGCTTCATTGTCAAAGTAGGTGGTTACATGGTATTGAAGTAATTTCCAAAGGTCCTCTACAATAAGTTGTGGAGCACCGGCATCCATGTTCTCAATCAATCTTTGGTTGATTCTTAAGATATCAACAAGCTTGTGTGTTAAGTCGTCTTCGGATCTTTCACCGGTATCAAGGGTGATTGAAGGTCTTACAGTTACAGGAGGGACAGGAAGTACAGTTAATACCATCCATTCTGGACGTGCTACTTCAGGGTTTACTCCTAAGACATAGGAGTCTTCATCTGGAATGCGTTGAAGCTTTTCACGTACTTCAGATGCGGTTAAGTCATAGTCTTCTGTTACTGGAACACCATTGTCATCAGTGATGAGTTCTCCATTTTCATCATATTGTTTGCGAACTTCAATGATATCGATTGGCTTGACAATCTTGATGTCTTCCTGTTCTGCACCACAGTGAGGACATACCTCTTTGGTCTTTTTATCCTTACAGATTTTATATACTTCTTTTACAAGTTCTTCCACACTTTCTCCTGCTTCGTGGAGTTCTTCCATTCTTTCGGTGAAATCTTCGATTTCATCTTCATCCAAGAGCACACGTCCACATTCGCTGCAGGTGGACCGTAGGATTTTGTGAATGTCATCCCCGAAACCGACATGGATGACAGGTCTTGCAAGCTCAATCATACCGAAGTGACCTTGACATTCCCCACCTTTTTCACCGCATGTGCGGCATTTTAAACTAGGATCAATAACACCAAGGCGAGAATCCATCAATCCTGATTCAATAGGATAACCGTCCTCATCGTAAGTGTCCGGCCTTTCTATTTTAACAACGGACATTTCCCTAATCTGTTCCGGTGACATTAATCCAAAATTAATTCTATCAATTTTTTTAATAATTCCTTTCAAAATATTGGCTCCTTAAAAAATTTATTTTTATTTCAACACCTTATTTCTTAAGCTTTGTCCCCAAGAACTAATTTAGGGAAAATACATAAACTTTTAAGTTCATCTAATAATAATTTGAATGCATATGAAATTTCAACAGGGTAAGTTTCGCTGTCTCCACATATTGGGCAGTACATCTTACGCTTATTCTTGTCATATACTGCCAGCATTCCACATTCATTACAGACAACCGCTTCATATTTGTCGGATTCATCCAATAATCTTTCTTTCAATGCGAGAGCTGCACCATGTGCAATAAGACAGTCCCTTTCCATTTCACCGAATCTTAAACCACCTTCACGTGCTCTACCTTCAGTTGGCTGTCTTGTAAGCACTTGTACAGGACCAGTGGAACGAGCATAAACCTTATCGGTTGTCATGTGGTGAAGTTTTTGGTAATATGCAACACCTACAAAGATTTCAGCTTCAATACGTTCACCAGTAACACCATTGTATAATGATTCGCATCCTGCTGATTCGAAGCCATTTTCCTTAAGGGCACGTTTGATTTCACCTTCAACAGTCTCATTGAATGGAGTACCGTCCATACGATGTCCTTCCATACATCCTGCCTTACCTGCTACCATTTCCAATACCTGTCCGACAGACATCCTTGAAGGAATCGCGTGTGGGTTTACAATGATATCAGGCACTACACCATCTTCTGTAAATGGAATGTCATCTTGAGATAAGATAAGACCTACAACCCCTTTCTGACCGTGTCTTGATGCAAATTTGTCACCGAATTCAGGTTGTCTTGTGTCTCTTACTCTTATTTTAGTCAATTTGCTTCCTTCGACAGTTTCGGTTAAAAGCACTGCATCGACAATACCCTTTTCACCATGTCTTACAGTGACGGAAGTTTCTCTTCTTTTTTCTGCAACTGTACCGAACTCGTCGATTTCTCCCAAGAATCTTGGAGGGGAGGTCTTACCGATTAACACATCACCTGATTCAACATGTGATTCCGGATTGACAATACCGTCTTCATCCAAGTTTCTGTAGGATTCTTCACTGCGGTATCCTTTAACTCCTTTTTCCGGAACTTCAAACTTGTCCTCTTGTCCACCAGGATATCTTCTTTCAGAAGCTTCGTAAGATCTGAAGAAACTTGATCTTCCCATACCTCTTTCAAGAGATGATTTGTTTAGAATCATTGCGTCTTCCATGTTATATCCTTCGTAAGACATGAGGGCTACAACCAAGTTCTGACCGGATGGCCTTGAATCATAATTGATGGCATCAATGATTCTTGTCTTTACTATAGGAGTTTGAGGATGGTGCAATAAGTGTGCACGGGTATCGGTACGCAATGCATAATTTGATACATATAATCCTAATGCCTGTTTGGTCATCCCTGCTTCCATAGTGTTCCTTGGAGAGGAGTTATGGTCTGAAAATGGAATGATTCCTGCACAAATACCTAACATGGTTGAAGGGTCAATTTCCAAATGAGTGTGATCTTCATTCAATTGGCTTAAATTCATTGCAATATAGGAATTTTCCTCCTCTTCAGCATCCAAGTATTCCAAGATGCCTTTTTCGAATAATTCATCCCATTTCAATTCACCGTTTGCAATGGCTTCCATATGCTCATCTGTAAGTGCTGGCTGGCCATCATAAACAAGGATTAAAGGTCTTCTTGCCCTACCAGGGTCAGTGAAAATGTAGATTTCGTGATTATCATCATAATAGGTAATGTTCATCTCATTATTGATCTGACCTTTTCTTCTTTTATCACGCATTTCATTGGTGAACTCTTCAGGATTGTCGCAATAACCAGTAAGTTTACCGTTGATATAAATTTTAGCTCTTACCATAAAATTCCTCCGACTAATCTATCATCTCTACATCCATGTCTCTAATGATGTTTACAAGTTTCTGGTCTTCTTCAACATCGAAACCTTCAGAAATTTTACACATTAGAGCTAAATTCTTTACTAATCCACAGTTTGGTCCTTCCGGAGTTTCGTTAGGACATATCTTACCGAATTGAGTAGGGTGCAAGTCCCTAGCTTCAAAGTGAGGCTGACTTCTTGTAAGAGGGGATACAACCCTTCTTAAGTGGGAAAGTGTTGCCATGTAACTTACTCTGTCTAAAAGCTGGCTTACCCCAGCTCTTCCGCCAACCCAATTACCGGTAGCGATTGCATGCTTGATGTTTTCAGTCAAAACATCGGAACGGACAGCTTGCTTGATTGAAAGTTCCTTTCCTCTGGACAAGCTTCTTTCAAGTTGGTAGCTCATGTCTCTTGTCAAGGAAGAGAATGCCACTCTGAACAAGTCTTCCATCAAGTCACCGGAGACTCTTAATCTCTTATTGGTGTAATGGTCCTTGTCGTGAGGTTCTCTTTGACCTTCAATTACTTGAAGCAACATTTCAGTCATTTCTGCCAAGTAAATAGCCTTGTCATAACGTTTGTCAGATTCAATTCCCATGTGAGGCAATAGGTATCTGTCAATGACGTCTTCAGCACGCTTGATTCTGTACTCTTCAGTCATTCCTTTAGCCACTCTATTACCGATGTACTTGATAGCAGCCATTCTCATATATTCCTTTCTTTCCTCTTGGGTCATGTCTGCCATTAGATCTGAATCCAATTTCAAGTCCTTTTCAGATACTTGAAGGTCATCTGCAATATACATCTGGAAGTCGAAATCTTCAGAAATTTTTGTAATGATTTCTTGATCAGTTGATAATCCTAATGCTCTAAGCAAGATTACTAAAGGAATTTCTCCAGGAACATATGGGAAAGAGATTCTTAAGAAAACTCCGCTTTTACGTGGTTTCTTATATTCTAAGGTAATTCTTGCTCTGAAACCACTTTTGATTGAAGTTACAATAGCTTTAGCGTGCCTATCTTCAGGCTCATCAATTCTCTCAAGGATAATCTTGTTAGGAGCGATCTCTTCCATGGTTACAACAGCTCTTTCAGAACCGTTTACAATGAAGTAGCCTCCTGGGTCTTTAGGGTCTTCCCCTTTTTCCATCAATTCCTTATCAGTAAGTCCATGCAAATGGCAGATGCTGGATTTGAGCATGAGAGGCAATTCACCGATGTAAACCTCTTCCAATTCTTCCTCTTCATCACTGTTATTGTCATGCAATGCCATTTCCAAGTACATGTGAGCAGAATAGTTTAAGTTTCTAAGTCTTGCTTCAGTAGGATAAATCATGCTTTTGGAACCGTCTGCCTCTTTAGTGAATGGCTTTTCAATTTTGATCTTACCGGTTCTTAAGGTATAATTTCCCTTTTCGTTTTCTATAGTAATTGGTTCAGTGATATCAATAATGTTTTGTATACGATTTTCTACAAAATCATTATAAGATTTAATATGATGGTCTACAATATCATATTTATCAAAAAATGAATCTACTAAACCCCATGTCTTATTTTTCATTTAATATCTCCAAAATAATACAATCAGTTTAAAAATCTACATGAAAATTTTTTAGTTTATAATTTTTTAGAATAATTCATTTTAAAAATAATTTATAAAAAGTCTATTTTTGATTGTTTTCTCCACTGACAAGCCTATATGTGACAAATATGCCTGCAGTTTCACTTTTACGAGTTATTTTTAAAACTTGACCTTCTTCAGCACCAATTGCTTTAGAAACAGGATCATTTACTTTAATTTTTGGAAGTTGACTGATGTCATAATCAACATCTGCAAAAATTTCTTCAATTTCATCATCAGACAAAATTTCGTGCTTAGGAACAGCACTATGGTTTAATATATTAAATGCCAAAATATTCCTCCGATAAAACTTTTTAAACAATATTTTTAAACAATATATAATGAAATAACTTTTTCTAAATAGAATTTTTAATTATTAAACATAGCATAAACTTTAAATATAAAATTTAATATTTTCACTATTTTTTATAATCCCTTACTTCTTCACCATCATAGAATCGATTTAATCAATAATTAAAACGGAATGTGATCTTATTCATAATAAAAATTAGAAAAATGTAAAAATAGATAAAATCGTCATATTACAAATAAAAACCATTTTCCCCCTTTAATATACCAATAAATCACCCAATTCCAGTAGAATAAATTCTAAATTCAAATACAATATAAATTTAAATATGATTTAAATAAGACATTAACAATTAAAAAACCTTGAAAAAATGTTAATTTAAAAATTTAAATTTAGTAAAGCTATAAATAAAAAAAATCAGAGCGGGCCCGACGGGAATTGAACCCGCGGCCGCTTGGTTAAAAGCCAAGCGCTCTGCCAGACTGAGCTACGGGCCCTGATTAAACAAATGAATTTCATATGGCTATCGTACTTAACTTATAGTTAAGCGCCCTGGCCGGGATTTGAACCCGAGTCGCGGGCTCGACAGGCCCACATGATAGCCCCTACACCACCAGGGCAAACTATGCGAGTAAGTTATACTCATTAAAATAATATATTTATTATTATATATAAATGTTTCCACATATCCATTTTAATCATTGGAAAAATGAATTAAAAAATTCATGAAATTAAAATAGTGGAAAATATAATAATAAAAATCCCGTCTGCCGGACTTGAACCAGCAACATTTGGATCTACAGTCCAACGCTCTGCCAATTGAGCTAAGACGGGATAGATACGAGTGGGACCACCCGGATTTGAACCGGAGTCTCAGGCTCCCAAAGCCCAAAGGATCGACCAAGCTACCCTATGGTCCCACAAAATTATTGTGCAACATAATTATTTTATATTACCATAATATATAAATGTTTTGGTAAAGCAATTTTTCTAAAAAATATGCAAAAAAATCTAATAAAAATTAAGATTTATAGAGCCCCGGACGGGAATTGAACCCGCGACCACGAGATTACAAGTCTCGCGCTCTACCAGACTGAGCCACCGAGGCAATTGAAAATTAAAATAAAAATAAGTTTAGAAAAATAAAACTTGAATATTAAAAGATATTCAACAATAGTAATTAGTAAAATATCATTTAAATAGTTTACTATTGAATAGAATTAAAAAGAATTAAGAGAAATAAATCTCTCTTAATTTTTTGGAAGCATCTTTTGGATCTTCAGCGTTCATGATAGCACTGACTACAGAAAATCCCGCAATTCCAGTATCCTTCAATGTATCTGCATTCTCTAAAGTAATGCCTCCAATGGCCACCACAGGAATGTCAATCGAATCAACGATTTCCTTCAATTCCTCTTTTGAGACCGAATCCGCATCATCTTTGGTGGCTGTAGGAAATACCGCACCGGAGCCAATATAGTCTGCACCGTCAGCCTCTGCCTTTTTAGCCTCTTCAACTGTTGAAGCGGAAACTCCCAAAATCTTATCCTCACCAATAATCCTTCGAGCAATATCTGCAGGCATGTCATCCTGACCAATATGAACCCCCTCGCTATCCACTGCAATAGCTATGTCAATCCTATCATTGATCAACAATGGAACATCATATTTGCTGGTGATTTCCTTAACCTTCAATGCCAAATCATAGAAATCCTTGGTGGAAGCGGTTTTCTCACGAAGCTGAACAACAGTGGTCCCTCCCTTAATGGCTTCCCCTATAATATTCAGGAATTCCTCATCGGTTTTATCCCTATGGTCTGTAACCAAATATACTGAATAATTAATATCTTTTTTTATCATTTAATCATCTTGTAAAATTTTAAAAAAATAATTTAAAAAATTTAGAAATTATTTAGAAATTATTTAAACACTTATTTCAAATAAATTAGCTCTTTCCACTAAGTCTTCAGCATCTAATTTATATAAGTTATCCATTAATAATGTTCTGAAACTGCCTGTTCCCAAATCATTTGCCCTTACATATTCAGCAGCGTTTTCCCCTGCAACTGCCATTAAGGCACAAGCTGTGATTCCTCCAATCAATGGGTCATTCGCACCTACATATGAACCGATGATTGTAGTCAGCATACAGCCACTTCCTGTAATGAGGGGCATCATCTCATCACCATTTTCAAGACCAAAGGTTAGATCTCCATCTGATATAATGTCGATTGGCCCGCTTGCGATGACTACTGCATCTAACTCTTTAGCCAAACTCTTTACGATAGAAGCGTTAGACTCTAAGGTGTCCTTGGAAATGATGTCACTTTCTGCAACATCAACTCCCTTTCCTGCAGAATCATTATTCTCATCAAGTGCAATTAATTTTGCAATGGCTTTGATTTCAGACATGTTTCCTCTAACCAATGCAAGAGGATAATTCTCAACAATTTCCTTTGTCATGTCATTTCTGAGGGAACTTACTCCAGCCCCTACAGGATCGAATATGATAGGTTTGCCTATTTCTTTTGCCTTGTCTGCACTGTTTCTCATCAATTCATTTTGACTTTTGCTTAATGTTCCAATATTTATTACAAGAGCATTGGCAATATTCACTATCTCTCCGCCCTCTTCAGCACCATTTGACATGATTGGTGATGCTCCAATGGCCAATGCCGCATTAGCGCAATCGGTAACTGTCACAAAATTTGTTATGCAAAAAGTCAAAGGAGAAATCTCCTTAACATTATTTAAAGCATCTGGAAATCCATTTAATATATTTTTTACATTTTCATTGTCTTTAATTATAATTTCATCTGTCATTCTATAACCTTAAAATCTTAAATTTTTTTTACAACATACTAATATTTTACTTCAATATTTATAAAGTTTGTTGTAATTTATCATGATTATTCATTATAAATTCTTTATGAAAATAAGTGTTAATGAAATAAAGAAAGGGAATAATAAAAAAGAATATAAAAATATAAAAAAGAATAAAAAAAATAAAGATAATTTATTGAATTTAAATAAATAAAAAGGAATGAATTATTGATTATCAAACAAATCCTTAGACTCTTCAAGAGCTACAACTGCAGGTAATGGATTGCCTGCCAACATATCAATGGAAGCTCCACCACCACTGCTGATATGATCCATCTTATCGCCATATCCCAAATTGACAGTAGCTGCTGCAATATGTCCGCCACCAATGATTGAAAATCCTTTTGAAGAAGCGATTGCATTTATGATGTCCTCAGTACCTATTGCAAACTTAGGGTCTTCAAACACACCGGCAGGACCGTTTGCAAAAATGGTTTTCGCTTCACGGATTATCTTGGAATAGGTAATCAATGATTCTCTGCCAATGTCAAAAATGGAAGCATCAGGGATATTGTCTACAGGCACATCAGCCCTGTCACCTTGAACACTGACTGCAACATCAGTAGGATAAACTATTTTATCACCAAACCTTTCAATGAGGTCCTTACATTTATCTACCATGTCCAGGTATCCTCTAGCTTCAATGAAGTTCTTATTAGTGGATTTTATATCATATCCTGCTGCCCAAATGAATATATTTGCAACCAGACCGGATACAAGAACATAATCTGCTGTACCGTTTTCCAATACATTTTCAGTTACCATAATTGAATCATCAGCCTTCATACCTCCTAATGCAAAGACGCAAGGATGCTGCACATTTTCCAATGCATCCCCTATTATGGTCAATTCTCTCTCCATCACTCTGCCTGCTGCAGATGGGACAGTTCTTGTAAAGCCAACTAATGAGGTTTGAGACCTGTGGGCCGCTGCGAAAGCATCATTGACAAAATAGTCAACCAATGGAGTTAAAGTCTTGACAAGCACAGAAGTGGCTTCCTCTTCAGGAGAACGTTTCAATTGCTCTTCTGAGAAGAATCTGACATTTTCAAGAAGCAATATCTGACCTGGCTCCAAGGCAATGATAGCCTCTCTTGCTGCAGATGAAAACAATGAGTCAACATATTTAACTTCCAAACCGAGAGCTTTTGATAGAACGGTGGCATGTTGTTCCAATGTGGTAAAGTCATTTTTACCCGGACGACTTTGGTGAGCGAGAATAACAGTTTTAGCACCTTTCAAGGACAATTCCTTAATGGTTTCAGCGTGCAATTTCATACGAGTGTCATCTAAAATAATTCCGGAATTAGGATCAACAGGAGAATTGATGTCAATTCTGACCAAAACTGTCTTGCCGTTTACATCAAAATCATCGATAGTATTAAAATTAGCCATACTTTCACTCAAAATTATTCAATTAAATCTTACTTACCAAATCCAATAATGCATCCTTAGGGCTTTCCGCCTTAATGATTCCAGAAGCCAATAGAACTCCTTCAGCACCTAATTCAATAGCTGCCGCCATATCCTCGCCAGTGGAAATGCCTGCACCGCATAAGACCTTCACATCCTTATTGATGGCCTTAACCTTAGATACGCTGCCTTCCACAACTTCAGGGTCTGCCTTTGAAACAGGTATTCCAGTACCGATAAGTTCAGGAGGTTCCACTGCAACATAATCAGGAGAGAATGTGGCAGCTGCAACGCTTGTTTCAATATTGTTGGTACAGACACAGGAAATGAGTTCTGCCTCTTTAGTCTTTTTGACAATTTCAGCAATATCCGCTAAAGTCATTCTGCATTCAGAGTGATTCAATAAGGTTCCGTCAATACCGCTTGCTACAAAACTTTCAAACAAATTGCTTCCGGTGTGACCGCCTGGAGACACAGCATCTATATGCTGGGACAATACAGGGATATTGGTTTCATCCTTGATTCTATAAATGTCAATAGCCTGTGGCACAGCAACCATAGTAATTCCAGATTCCTCTCCAGCACTTTCTAAAGCTTCAGCCAATTCCAAAGCTTTTTTACCGCTGGATTCCAAATAAGTTTTAAAATTCAATATAACAACAGGTGTTTTAAGACTCAAATCAAATCCTCCTTAACGACTATAATTAATAGATTATTTACTTCTTATCATGATAAATAATAAATAGAATAATCAAAAAAATTATTAGTATAAATTATTCTAAAAATTATTGATTCTTTTAATAAAATATATATAATTGATTATATTTAAATTATTTTAAATTATTCAAATTCAAGAAAAAAATACTAAAGGATTATCATGACATTTACTAAAGAAGAACAGGCAAAATTGGAATACAGCGGCTATAGATTTGTAGGAGAGCATGGACATGCCGCTGTAAAGACATGCCATTGGACCAGAAAAAGCATGGTGAATGAAGGAGTATGCTATAAAGAGCAATTCTATGGTGTCAAATCACATAGATGCCTCCAGATGTCTCCAGCCGTACCATTCTGCAATCAAAAATGCTCATTCTGTTGGAGAGACTTAAGCCAAACTAGAGTTGAATGGGAGGGAGAATATGATGATCCGAAAACAATCATTGAAGGAGCCATCAAGGCACAGAACAATCTTCTATGCGGATTTGGTGGAAACAAAAAAGTAGACAGGAAAAAGCTTGAGGAATCCAAAAAGCCAACAAACGCTGCAATCTCCCTTGCAGGGGAACCGACATTATACCCTGAAATCGATGAGCTTATTGGAGAGTTTCACAGACAGGATTTCACAACTTTCCTAGTGAGCAATGGAATGTATTGGGAAAAGCTTGGAAACCTTGACAACGAACCGACACAACTATATGTTTCCTTGGATGCACCTAACGAAAAAGTGTATAAAGAGCTTTGCAACCCTCAAATAAACAATGCTTGGAACAATTTAAACAATACTCTTGAATTGATGAACAGTTTTGAGAATAATACAGCTATACGAATTACCTCAGTTAAGGGCAAAAACATGATTAACACCGAAGGTTATGCAAATCTAATCAACAAAGCAAACCCTACATATGTTGAAGTGAAAGCATATATGTTCGTAGGATCTTCCAGAAAACGCTTAAGCCTTGACAATATGCCATCACACCAGGATGTCCGTGATTTCGCACAGGAAATAGCTGACAAGACAGGAAGGGAACTAACAAAAGAGTCTGAAGTCAGCAGAGTTGTCTTGTTAGAATAATAAATATTAAGTCTAATTTTACCCTAATCTAATTTTACCCTAATCTAATTTTACCCTAATCTAATTTTATTTAAATATGATTTTGAAAAATTGTAAAAAAAAGTTTAGAATAAGAAAAAATTCTGATTAAAGAAAAAAAGAGAAAATAAAAAATAGAAAAAATAAAAGAAAAGAATTATTTACCTGCTTCTTTTGCTTTTATTTCATTGCACATTTCAACTGCTTTTTTAGCAGCTTCTTCCAATGAGATCTCATAAGGAATGCCTGCTTCATCCAATAGTCTTTGACCTTCCTCTTCATTGGTACCTGTAAGTCTGGTTACAATGTTAACATCCCATTTATTGTCTTCCAATGCTGCAATCACACCTCTTGCAACATCATCCGCTCTTGTAATACCACCTAAAACGTTAAGGAATACTACTTTAACAGGAGGATAGTTTAAAACCAAGTTCAAAGCCTTTTTGATGGATTCATCAGAGGCTCCTCCACCGATATCAAGGAAAGTTGCAGGTTTTCCGCCGAACAATGTAACCATATCCATACCGGTCAAGGTTAATCCAGCACCGTTTCCGATTACTGCAATGTCTCCATCAAGCTTTACAAAAGCAAAGTCCTTTTGCTTGAACCTGTTTTGCTTTACCTGATCTTGGTGACGGAACAAGGCATCATTTTCAATTTCAAGTTTAGCGTCAGCTGCAATCAATCCGTCATCAGTTAAGATAAGAGGGTTGATTTCAGCAATTTCAGCATCATACTTATCATAAACATTATACAGTTTCCAAATGATGGCTCCGATTTGAGACATCAATTCAGAACCAACACCCATTTTACGAGCTATTTCACGAGCTTCATAAGGCAAGAACTCTTTGAGTGGGTTTACATTATACCTGATGATCTTTTCAGGTGATGTCTTAGCCAATTCCTCGATTTCCACTCCACCTTCAGCACTTGCCATGATGATTGGAGTTCTGTTGGCTCTGTCATTTGAAACACTTAAGAAGAATTCCCTTTGAATGTTTGCCTTTTCTTCAATGAGCAAATGTTTTACTTCTTCACCTTTAATTTCAAGTGTCAATAGCTCTTTAGCTATTTCATATGCTTCACCAGGGTTGTCTGCAAACTTGATACCTCCTGCCTTGCCTCTTCCACCAACAAGCACTTGAGATTTGAGTACAATAGGTCTGCCGAATTCAGTGGCCACTTCCATTGCCTCTTCAGGAGAGTATACAACATGCCCTTCTAAAATTTTAATTCCTTCACTTTCAAATACTTTTTTTGCACTATGTTCAAAAAACTTCATTTTTCTCACTCTAACTAATAAGCATGAAAATTATAAAAATTAAATTTTAAAGATACGTATAATTTTAAAAATACTTATGAATAAAAATAAAATACTATAAAAATCAATAAATTGTCCCATGAATCATTCTTTATAATCCTTTTAATAGAACTATTTATTTTAAATCATTAATTTATATGTATTTCCTTATTATTAAAATTATTTATAAAAATTTGAAATAAATTGAAAAAAATCAAGATTAAAAAATGGAATAGTGGAAAATAGAATAAATTAAAATAAAATACTGAAAAATAGAATATTAAAAAATAGAATAAATTAAAAAAATAAAAAAAAGAAAAAGATAAAAGATTCTAGAGTAAAGCGTATCCTGCTTCAAATGCTTGAATGTTTTTATCTTCGGTTCCTTTTGGAACACTGTCTAAAATAGCTTGTTTTGCAGCATCAACGGAAACAAGATTTGTAACCTTAACAATTGCACCAATCATGACAATGTTTGCCACAATCCTGAGGCCCACATCCTCAGTTGCTGTCTTGGTTGCAGGTGCACGATAAAGCTTGATCTTATGTTCCTTCACAAAATCGACTATCTCCTCTTCAACAATCATATCTGGGTCAATGATCAAGACACCTTCGTCTTTCAAGTCACCCATATATTTGATTAAAGCCTCATGGGACATTGCAACAAGAATGTCTGGGCTTGAAACTTTCGGATAGTCAATTTCCTCATCGCTGATTACAATCTCAGTTCTGGAAGCTCCACCACGAGCTTCAGGACCGTAGGATTGGGTTTGAACTGCATTCTTATTGTCAAAGAGAGAAGCGGCCTTACCAATGATGACTCCTGCCATGATAACTCCCTGACCACCAAAACCAGCTATACGAACTTCTGTTCTCATTTTAATCCAACTCCTCAAATGCAGATTTGATAGCCAATGGCTTATCTGAATTCTCTTCAACCAATTTCTTGACATTGTCAGTCAATTCATCATGTGGATTGTTGGTAAATTCTCCAACGATGATTTTTCCTTCCAATTCCGCTTCATCCATCTTTTCAGCTCTTCTCTTATTGACGCTGTTTTCCTTGATGTATTCAAACATTTGCAATGGAGTCTTCATCTTGTTCTTACGTCCGAAGTAAGTTGGACATTGGGAAACAACTTCAATGAATGAGAAACCATCATTTTCCAAACCTTTTTGAATTGCCTTGGACAATTGCATCGGATGAGTGGTAGTCCATCTGGCAACATATGATGCGCCAGCTGCACTTACAAGCTCAGCCAAGTCAAACGGCATATCCCTTGAACCGTAAGGTGCAGTGGTACCGAAACTTCCTTTAGGGGAAGTAGGGCTGATTTGACCACCGGTCATACCATAAATGTTATTGTTGATACAGATAACAGTTAAATTGATGTTTCTTCTTGCAGCATGAATCAAATGATTTCCTCCAATGGATGCCGCATCCCCGTCACCAGTGAATACAACAACATCCAAGTCAGGATTTCCTACCTTCAATCCTGTTGCAAAGCTCAATGCTCTTCCGTGTGTGGTGTGAAGGGAATCACATTTAGCATAACCTGGAATTCTTGAAGAGCATCCGATACCTGAAACCATCGCAACATTATCAAAATCGATGTCTGTTCCTTCCAAACCTTTAAAGAAAGTGCTCATTACAGTACCGTTTCCACAACCTGGACAGAATATATGTGGCAATCTTTCTTCTCTGAGATATTTTTTATATGGGCTTTCCTTTTCTACCATTTTACCACCTATTCATTGATCTCCTTAATCTTATCGTAAATTTCATCAGGTTTATGGAGGGTTCCTCCAATCTTGCCAATCAAATGAACATTGGCTTCTCCTTTGGAAGCCCTTTCAACTTCATGAACCATTTGACCTAAATTCATTTCAGGAACAATGATGTCCTTTGCGGTTTTGGCAATCTCATAAATCTCTTCTTCTGGGAAAGGCCATGGAGTGTCAATCTTAAGGGATCCTACCTTAATGCCTTCTTCCCTTGCCTTTTTCATTGCAGCTCCAACAGAACGGTATGGAGAACCGCAGGAAACAACTACAATATCCGCATCATCACATAATTCCTTTTTGACGGAACAGATTTCATCTCTGTGCATCAATACCTTATTGCATAATCTTTCCACCAATTTATGATGGGTGTCCGGATCGTTGGTATCAGGATAACCTCTCTCATCGTGAGTGAGACCGGTAACGTGAATATTGAATCCGTCACCAAATGCAGGCATAGGGGTGGTTCCATCTTCAGGAGCATCGAATGGCAAGTATTGGCCATCAACCTTTTCAGGTCTTTTACGGGCAACGATATCAACCTTATCAGGAATTACCAATTTTTCTCTCATATGCCCGACAACCTCATCGGCAAGAACAGTTACAGGCACTCTGTACTCTTCAGCCAAATTGAATGCCTTGACAGTGAAATCAAAGAATTCCTGAACGGATGAAGGGGCTAAAGCGATAGGCTCATAATCCCCATGGGAACCCCAGCGAGCCTGCATCATATCTGCCTGTGCAGACATGGTAGGCTGACCGGTTGAAGGGGAACCTCTTTGAACATTGATAATTACAATAGGAGTTTCTGTAATGAATCCATAACCGATATTTTCCTGCATTAGGGAAATACCCGGACCTGAAGTGGCGGTCATTGCTTTCATACCACTCCAGGAAGCTCCGATGATAGCTCCTGCAGATGCGATTTCATCTTCCATTTGAACAAATGAGCCTCCATGCTTTGGAAGCAATATGGACATCTGTTCTGCAATTTCAGTAGATGGAGTAATTGGATAGCCTGCGAAGAATCTGCAGTTTGCAGCTATTGCACCTAATGCACAAGCTTCATTTCCTTGAACAAAACGCTCTTCTGCCATTTATTCCACCTCTTTTTCAACATATATAGCTTGATCAGGACATGACAATTCACATAAGCCACATCTAGTGCATGCCTCTTCATTTTCCGGGAAAGGAAGATAGACATTCTTTGTGTTTACCTTATCAGATTTTGAATAAACTTTTTTAGGACAGGTAGCTATGCAAATATCGCATCCCTTACAAAGCTTAGAATCTATAATAATCATTTAATCAACTCACATTCTCTAATTAAATAATGAAATAATTATTTTAAAATTGAATATACCTTAAATACTATAATGATTCCAAGATATAAATCATAATAATAATATATATGGTGTTGTTTATTTAAATAATTTAGTATAATTAACCAAATTATTTAGATTTTTAAAAAAGAAAATAAAATAAGAGATGGGTAAAAATAATTAGAAATAATAAAAAATGGAAAATAATTAGAAATAATAAAAAATGGAAAATAATTAGAAATAAGAAAAATAGGAAAAATATTAAAAAAATAAATGAGAATAAAAAAGAAAAGAGTTTACTCGATTATCTCCTCAACAAACATCAAAGGATAATTGAGTTCCTCAATGAACTTGATTCTAATAATGGCTAAAACATCATCCACTTTGGAATAGATCTTGACGTCAAGCATGTCTCCACTGAGGGAAGTGTATTCAAATTCCGTCATTGCCTTATCCAATCTATCCAAATCAATGGAAACTTCCACCTTATCAATGCATGGCTGCAAAGCAAAGGATTCCTCCATAGCCTTTTCCAAACTTGCAATATTTGTCTTATTGAAAGGAGTTCCTACAAATTGATGGAACAATGCCCCCATACTGATGGCTCCTTCGAATATTGCCCTTTCCCTATTTGAAATATTGGAAAAATATTCTTCTTTAGCGTCCATAAAATACCCCTATAAATATGATGATCTTAAACAGAATTCATTAGCTTACTCCCATCAGACTATTCAGCCATCCTACCTTATCCGCCCATATCTGTGAAGATACCGGGAAAATGCAGAAATAAATGAGAACAAGTGTAATGGCTATTACAACCGCCAAAATAACTTTTCTCTCTTCACCTTTGGTGAAATAGCTTATTATCAATCCTAAAATCAAAAATCCTGCAGTGATCAGCCAAGCCCAATGAGCTTGAGGATTCTGTTCCAAAGCGGTCTCATTAATGGAACTTGTTGAATTCAAATCTGCAATCACTAATAATCTTTGGGCAGTTGAGCCTATTGGGTGACAGGTAACCAAAATCAAATCCTGATTATGTATGTCTCCAGTTTGATGACTTTCATTTAATTCCAAGTCCTTGTAAGGCAAGATAATCTTGGATTCCCTAACTGTATAATTCACTTCACCTATGCCTGGCCATTCCAAAGTCACAACATCCCCTTTCTTAAGGGCATCCAGCCTTAAGAATGGAGATCCCTGCAAGGTTCTATGTCCATATAAAACAGTATCCCCTTTAGTTGGAATATTGGAACTCTCATCTATGTAAACCCCTTGGGATATTGAAACATTGTTGATCTTTTCAAAAACTCCAATGGATGGAATAATCAGAACAGATGCATTGATATCCTTAGATTCGGCCACATTCTTATATGAATAATAATTGACTTCAGTCAAGGCATATAACCCTATAATCAAAAAGGCAATTATTAAAATAATTGTTGTGGGCCTTATATAATTCTTTATATCCATAAAAATCATCAACAAATTAAGTTAATTTCAAATTAAAAATATTTTTTAATTATTTTATAATTTATTTTATATTTCTTATTCTATTTTTCATATTTAATAAGTTTTTAATATTTTATAGGAAATTATTGAGATTATTGGAAAATTATAAAAAATTAAGAAATTATAGGAAATCCAAAGATTGGTCCTGATATAAATTCTCATAATATGTTTCATTCAGTTCATCCACTACCCAATTCGGTGCAAAACCTGTAGGAATTGTCAGAATCAGGTTATCCATATTGTTTATCACAAAATTCACATC
Organism: Methanobrevibacter sp.; assembly: GCF_017410345.1. Lineage (NCBI taxonomy): Archaea > Methanobacteriati > Methanobacteriota > Methanobacteria > Methanobacteriales > Methanobacteriaceae > Methanobrevibacter > Methanobrevibacter sp. The sequence continues at coordinate 19,877 of NZ_JAFQQZ010000017.1, read as the reverse complement.
AGATTGCGGAACTTCCAAAAGGATGATGTATTCGCAGTCCAAGTCCCCTAAATTGGACATTCTCTCAAAATTTGATAATCGGACACCATAATTCCTTAAATAGGAATCCAAAGCATCATTATCACTATTTGAATTTAAAACCGCTGCCTTGAGAAGCTCTTCAACATCACTTGAATATGAACTGGTGTTCTCAAATGGTTTTGTTTCATTTCCCTTGATTATGGTCCTTGATTTGGAAACTGTACTGTCGACCAAACCGCTATCCTTGGAACGCAATATCGCCAAAACAGTTGCTCCGCTAACAATCGGGTCTTCATCTCCCTTTTCCAAACTATCGTTGATAGGGGTTTCATTCAATTGGAGGGAACTGGAGTTATCACCCATATCCTCATATTCACCAGAATAGTCAGAAGAATTGTCATTCAAGGAATAGATGTCAACAACCGAACCGACGGAAATCAATCCCGCTGTGGCCTGAAGTCGTGAAAGGGAAACTGGAACAATGACTGTGTTGACTTTCTCAAATTGGACATTAGATAGAATCTTGGCATCATTGCCCTTTACAAAATCGTTTGCATCCTTAACAGACATTATGATATTCTTATTCTCATCATAGGACATCATTACCCTGCCGAAATCATCCTTGCAGGATACGATTCGGGAGCTATGATAAATTCTCCAATCGTGGGTGGCAGACCTTAAGACATCTATGGACTTTATCTCTTCAATATCAAAAGCCTGATTGATTCTGTTTTCCAAGGTATATGCATTTTCATTTAGTTCCAAAGGGCCTTTGTACAAGGCATTCAGTTCATTCAGCTTTGAATTTCTTTCCAGATTCAATTCACTCTGAAATGGCTGATAGACAAAAAAGTAAAATGCAGATGAAATCAATACTAAAAGAATTAATAGAATTGTCACTTTGCCAAACAATGATTTTGAGGAATCATTTTTATTCAATAAGTTCTTCTTGAAGTCTAATAGATTGCCTTTAAGATTTTTATTATTTGGACTTTTAAGAAAATTATCTTCAAAGGAATTTAAGCCCTTCGAATCTTCATTTTCCTCATTTTCAAAATCAACTGAATCATTTGGACCTGAAGAATAAATATATTTGGCGTATTTTTCATCAACACCTTCCAAATCATTTTCCTTATTGGAATTATTACTCCGATAATCCCTTGAATTATTCTTAGAATTATCCTTAGAATTATTCTTTGAATTATTCTTTGAATTATTCTTTGAACTGTCCCTAAAACCAATTTCATCATTATAGAATCCGGAACTGGAACTGGGATTGTTCTTTAATGGGGAATTTTCAGGAATAATCGATTCAAAACTTGGAAAATGTGAGGAATCCGTCTCCTTATTTTTCGTCTTATCTGATTTTAACTTATTTTTATCTCCAAAATTCCTTAAATTAAATTTATCATTCCTAAAGAAATTAAATCGATCCTTTCGATTAGTCATAGTTATCAAACCTAAAACGGAATGAGATAGAATAAGTAGAAAAAATAGGTTTAAAAAAAATTTAAAATGACAAAAATAGCTTGATAAAAAATAAAAAAATTAAAAAAAGAAGATTGAAATTAAAAATTTGAAGAAAAAATAAAAATTGAAAAAGTGAAAGAATGAATTTTAAAGAATTATTTAATAAAACTATTCGCTTTCCACTTCACCTGTGCTAATTTCCAATAATTTTTCTTCTTCCTCTTTCTTTTCTTCCTTTTCTGATGCTGACTTTTCACCAATGATTTCACCAGAAGACACTCTGTTAATGTTTTCTCTCATTGATTTTGCAGCTTCCCTTGCAGAACTTAAGGAACCACTGAATTTGTTGGCAGTGATTTCTCTAACTTGAACTATATTCTTATTTACATTTTCTGCAGTTAAAGCTTCCTCAGTATCGATGAAGAATTCCAAAAATGTCATGAACATATAGACTAATGACAATACAAACAATGCCAAAGCTGGAAGACTTACAGCACCAATGGATGTGTTGATAGGTAAAAGCAATAAGAGTATCATTAATGCTCCAAATCCAATTACATAATAATTGTCAACTTTAGGGTATCTGATTGTACTGATCATCAAGTAAGCTGCAAATAACATTAATATGGCAGCAACACCAACATTGAACAAACCGCTTAGGTAATAAGTTGCTATGATAATTGCTGTACCTGGTATTGGGAAACCGACAAATCCATGGTAATTGATCTTATCTGAAATCACATTGTAACGGGTAAGCCTTAACATACCGCAAACAAGTGTTAAGACAGCTACAATACCCATCAAGTAAGCCGCCCATTCAGATATTCCTAATCCCATATAATATAAAAGGACTGAAGGAGCCACACCGAAAGATACAATATCTGCTAAGGAATCAATGTTTTTACCAAAACCAAATTGATCATCACGATTAAGTTTTCTTGAAACCCATCCGTCTACAGAGTCAAAAACAACTGCAACAAGTATGCACAATGATGCATATGTCAAATGATTAGCCATAACCATTAAAATAGCTAAAAATCCAAATACCAAATTCAATATTGAAATGACATCAGGAATAGCTAAAAAATATCCCATTCCTACACTTTTTATTCTCATAATTTGACTCCAAATATTATTTTAAATAAACTCCCTTATTAATTTTTTCTAAAAACGACTAATCGTTTTCTAAATCAATATAAAATTACAATATAATAGTAAAAAACCATTTAATTAAAAAATTTAACTGATTTTAAAAAAATAAACTTAAACTATCATTTTTAACTAAAATAAAATATTTTAAATAAAGTAAATTTTTTAATATGGCATCAATTTTTTCATTGGAAATGAATTTCCCAATGAGAATGAAATCTTCAATATAAAATCAATTTTACAGTTTTACTATAATATTCACATTAGAAAATAAACAATGATATACTAATATTATTTTAAATCCATTATTTATATATTACTCAATTAGTATTTAATATATTCTATTAACTTCTATTTAACTGTTTTTGAATATTGATAAATGAACAATAAAATTTCTTTTAACTGAATTTGAATATTGTTAAAAAAAACAATAGTATTTCTCAAATCAAATCAAAATATTCTAAAATCCTTCATTCAAAAGCAAAATCTTTTCTTTAAAAACAAAATTTTATATTATAATAAGGCAATATATTAAATTATCATAGTATTAAAATTCTTGGCTTTAACTGAAAGATAGTAATACAAAATTATAAACTTATTGAGAGTATTATTAAAAAGAATGAAAAATGGAACTCTATTAGTGATTATATGATTGAAGACAGAATACAAATTCTCAGACGAGCTGCAAAGGTTTCCACAAGAGAGAATGGGGAACATGTATGGTGTGTCATCGCAGGTAATGAGAAACTGGTTGATGATATAGCATACAATGCAATTACCGCCAAGGATAGAGTCCAGATCTTATTCAGGGAATCCATCAAGATTTTAGACAAATACACTTCAAAAAGATTTGACTGCATCATGCTTAAAGGGGAAACACTGAAAATCAGTGAGCTTAGAAACAGGTGCAATGAGAAAGGAGGGGCATCTGTGGAAATCACCAATGTGCATATACAGAAGATGCCTAACTTATTGGTGATTGTCGGACCTGAAGAGTATATGAAATCATTCAATGGAGAGACCAACAGGCAAAACGCTGAAATCAATGTCTTATCAGAAGATCATACAAGCAGTTTCATTAAAGCGGAACTCAACACAAGAATAAAATTGCCATCATTCCTAAGAAATACAATGACACCGATACTTGATATGAGTGATGTTGTCTTATCTGCAATCCTCGTTTCTGTAATGGATGAGGAAAATATTGAGAAAGTAAAGCAGATCAGCCAGAGCAATAGCTTATTCGGAATTGACTTGAAGAAAACAATCCAAGATAAGGAAAAACAAAGAATAAAAGAAGATGTAGGGGACGAAACTGTAGAGAAAACTATAGAAAAACCTGCAGAAGAAAAACATATAGTAGAAAAAGAAGAAGAAAAACCTGAAGAAGAGCCTGCTCCTGAAGAGGAAGAAAAGTAAGAAAAGGAATCTTCATAAAACACACCAGATACACCAAAATAATTTAACTTTTTCACCACAGATTATTTTTAAAACCAAATTATCAAGCTATTTTTACATGATTATCAATAATTTTTCATATTTTTATACAAAAACTTATTATTAATAAAAATTATAAATAATTATTGTTATAAACTATTAATTAATTATATTTGAAGAATTATGAATTTAAAAAAATGATTCCACAAATAAAATTAATTAAACAAACAATAAATCAATTAAATATTAATTTATTTTTATTATGGAGGAATAACTTTGAGTATTTTCGGAAATGAAGACGCTATTGAAATTGAACCAACTAGAGTCGTGAAAAACAGTTTAGGTATTGACTTAGGTACCTTAAACACCGTAATCGCAAAACCATCAGGAGACAAATTTGACTTATACCAAATTCCTTCTGTAGTTGCTGTTAAAAAGGATGACCCTTCTGCAGTCCTTGCTGTTGGAGAAGAAGCCAAAAAGATGTTAGGCAGAACTCCAGAAGACATCGTTGCAGTAAGACCACTTAAGAAGGGAGTAATCGAAAACGTTGCACAAGCACAAGCATTACTCATCAGAGCAATGGAAATTGGTATTAACGAAGGAGAAACCGTAGGAAGAATTGTCATTGGAATTCCTGGAGACGCTTCTGAAGTGGAGAAAAACGCTGCTGAAGAAATAGGTAGAAAAGCCGGTGCTGAATACGTATTGGTAGTCAGCGAAGGATTGGCTGCTGCTATCGGTGCAGGATTGCCTATTGCAGAACCTAATGGAACCATGGTAATTGACATCGGTGCAGGATCCACTGATTTAGTGGTCATTTCACTTGGTGGTATCAACGATATCGAAACCGTAAGAGTCGGTGGAGACGACATCGACAATAGAATCGTTGAATTGGTTGCAGAAAAATACAATGTCGCAATCAGCATTCACGATGCAGAAGCTGCAAAGATTGAAGTCGGTATGGTACATTGCAGTCAAGAATTTGAAAACTTAAGCTATGAAGTTATTGGTAAATCATTGGAAACCAACAGGCCTAAACAAGTTGTAATTGATTCAATGTTAGTTGCAGATGCAGTAGAGCCAATCATCCAAGCAGTTGTTGGCGGATTAAACCTCATCTTGGAAAGATTGCCAGCAGAATTGATGATGGGAGTCTACAAAAATACTGTAGCAGTGGGAGGAAGTTCCAGATTAAGAGGCCTTAAAGAAAGAATCTTCGACGAATCAGATATTCCTATCCAAATTTCTGATGACCCTATGACTGTAGTCGCAAAAGGAACTGCAATCGTAGCTGCTGAACCATTAGCTTTAGAACCGGAAGTACGTTTAAAAGCTATGAAATAAATTTAAGCAATTTCAAGCGTTATTTATACGTATAAATACTATGGATTGTCTTTACAATCCATAATATTCCTTTTGACACCATAACCTATACACCATTAAACTCTTTACTATTTTTCAAAATCTTAAACTTATTTTAAAAATGATTATAAATAAATAATTACAAACTTATTATTGAAAAAATTATTGAAAAAATTATTGAAAATAATTAAAAAAATTATTGAATAAAAAAATAATAAAACCGGATTTAATAATATGGATACACTAGGATTAGATGAAGCTGGAAGAGGTCCTGTTCTAGGCCCGATGGTAATGGCTGGAGTTGTCATACCTGAAAATAAAGAAAAGATCATTGAACGAATGGGAGTGAAGGACTCTAAAAGATTGACTCCAAACAGAAGAGCTGTCCTATATCGCAAATTAACCAAGATGTTCGATTACGAAACTGTGGTTATCACCGCACAGGACATTGACAACTTAAGGGCAAAAGGAATCAATCTTAACCAGATTGAAAAACTGGCAATGAAGAAAATCATAAACAATCTTCGAGCGGATAGAATCATTATAGATGCCTTGGACGTTAAGGAAGGAAGACTTCAAGAGGAAATGGCAGAATATGTAGGCCATAGTTGTGAAGTAATTGCAGAACATAAGGCAGACGACAAATATTTGGCTGTTGGAGCCGCTTCAATCATTGCCAAAACAGAAAGGGATAGGATTATCAGTGAAATCAATAAGGAGTATATCAGAGCCACAAAGGATAGGGATGGAATTGGCTCAGGTTACCCAAGTGATCCGAAAACCAAGAACTTCCTGAAGAAATACAGATATGATGAAATGCCTGACTTTGTCAGAAGAAGCTGGGGAACAGTCCAGAAAATAAAAGAGGCCGAAGAGGCTGAAAAGTTTGAATAAAAATTATTTTTTTAACCCTTAAAATCAGTGAAAAAAGCAGTGAAATCTATAAAAAGAATAAGAAACAATAAAAAAAGAAAAAAATAAAATAGAATTATTCCGGATTTAAACCAGAAATATTCCATTTTCCATCAAAAATAGCTGCCACTGAACATACAGGGTTTTCAAATTCAGCAAATGCACCTTCATCGAAAATAAACTTGCATGCATCATCTGGAGTGTCTGCAGAATAAATCACATCTTCAGGTGTATTCTTCTCATAAGTGGAAATGAATTGAGCATTTCCATCTTCTATTTTTTCAACCAATACTTTACTGTCAGTTACAATACCGATGTAAGCTTCGTAATCTTCACCACCTTTCACAACTGCAGCAATTCTTGGAGTGTTATAATCATCCTTTTCATAATCCAAAGTGGTTAAGGAGTATACCATTGCATCCCTAATGTTCATGCCAATGGATATCTTGTCTGCAATCGGATTGGTTTGGGAACCGTTTGAAATGATTGCAATGTCCCCTACAGTCTTTACACAGTCATAAGCGATGTAGGAGTTTTTGAAAATATCCTTTTCAAATCCTTCCTTTGGAATGATAGCCGCTTCATTTTCAAGAACCTTCACTTGCCTGTTTGGGAAGGATCTGCTTGAAACCCTATAAGCAACATATGGTTTTCCATCTTCTGTTTTTCCTGCTGAAATAATTCTGCCTAAATACATTCTTTTTACCCCAATTAACTATTTGAAAAAATTAAAATATTTCTTATAAGAAAGAATTGAAATTTTAATAAAAAAATTTAAAGACCATTAAAAAATATTTTAAAATATTTGAAAAAATTAAAAAAATAAAAATAATTAAATTTAAAATCAATCCGGACTATGAACTGCCTGTTGAGGAAGCATTCCCGGTGGCGCTTCAATATATATCGCATGTTCGCTCGTTTTAATCTGAACGTCCCCTTGATCAAGCACTCTTGCATGAACACCGATAGCGTTTCCTTTTATCTCGGAAGACATGTCCACACCATTCACAACAACTTTCTGCAAGCCTGCAACCGGAATCAGATAATATTCCGCATCTCCAGTGGAGTCAGTCATGTTCGGCTTTCCGGTACCGGTTCCGGTATCATCGCTATCCACTGCAGCAGCACCAAAAGTACTGGTGACCACTAAAAAGATAAGCAAAGTAAATAAGATGTCAATAAAAGGAACAAGCTTGATCTCAGGTTCATCCCGATTCATCTTCTCTTTATGACGCTTGATGTCAATTGCCAATTTAACAGCCCCTTGATTATTGTCTTAACTTACTTTCTGTAATTTCAGATTTCACATCACATTTTTCCAATATGATATTGCTGATACTCTTTTCAAGCATACTTGGCTTGAATGAAATTTGAATATTAGAATAAGGGTCAGAGATTTCCTTTACGCTAACAATACCTTCTGCCTCTTGAAGAGCTTCAATCACACAAGGCAATTTTTCATAAACTCTTATCTTGATTACAGCATAGCTCCAATTGGTCATTTTAGTAGCCAATTCAATCTTATCCATCTCTTGGTCAATCAAACCTTTGATGTAAGTATACAAAGGCATGAGAACAATAGCTACTGTCAACCCTGCAATGGTAGTGATAAGAGCCAAATAGATACCTTCAGCCATTGCCGCAGCATCAGGATTTACACCTAAGTTCTTAAAGGTCATCCAAATACCCAATACAGTACCGATCAATCCTAAAAATGGAGCAAGCTCAATGATGGTTTTCAAAGCGCTGATACCATTGGTCATTTTACTAAGCTCGACAATGAAGATCTGCTCCATACTTTCTTCTACTTCAATCTTGTTTTTATAACCGATTTTCAATGCTTCAGACATGATTCTTGAAACAGGGTTCTTATAGTGACTGATGTTTTTCAAAGCTTCAATGGCTCCTCCCTGTTCCATGGATGAGGTGATTGTCCCCATAATCTCTGTAGCGTCGATTTTACTTATTTTTCTAAGGTAAAATATCTTTCTTATGGATATCAACAGACCGTAGATACCAAGCAAGAGAATGATGTAGGTAATGATTCCCCCACTTTGGAGCATCTCCATAATCATGTCAAATCCACTAGTAAGCATTTCTATAATCATAGTATCCTCTTAAGAAATTAATTCAATGATTAAATAATAGAATAATGATTTAAGTTTTTTTCATGAAAAAATCATCAATTATTAATTAATATTAATATAATTTTTGTTATTTTTAATATAAAAGCATATTGTTAATTTTTAAGAAAAAATAGAAAAAATAAAGCATTATTTTAATTTTTTAATAAAAATTCAAATGAAATCACATTTTTTAAAATAAGTTAATTATTAAAGCAGATAATAATTTTCTAAAACTTATATCAATAGTTTTTTATATTTTATTATTACAACATTTAATTATGACTTTAAAATTATATGGATTGAAAGAAATTCCTTTAGTTCAAAAGGGAGACAATATAGCCAAGATTATTGAAGAGGATTTGGAAAAGGAAAAGATGAGCCTTGAAGATGGAGACATTCTTCTCATTGCTGAAACATTGATTTCAAAGGCAGAAGGAAACATCATAAAAATCGATGATATCGTTCCTTCCGAAGAAGCCATTGAAGTTGCAGCAAAATGTAAGAAGGACCCTAAGATTGTGGAAATCGTACTTCGCCAATCAAATGAAATTGTTGCAGTGGGACCTAATTTCATTGTTACCGAAACCAAGCATGGCTTTGTCTGTGCAAATTCAGGTATTGATGAATCCAATGTTGAAGCGGGACTTGCAACACCTATACCTGAAAATCCTGACGAATCCGCTAAGAACATAAGGGAATATCTGGAAGAGAAAACCGGCAAGAAGATTGCAGTGATTATTACAGACACACAAGGAAGGGCATTTAGAGTAGGTGCAATCGGAACAGCAATTGGCTGCTCTGGAATCAATCCCATTTGGGTTAGAATCGGTGAGGAAGACCTCTTCGGCAGAGCTCTTGAAACAACTGAAGTCGCTACAGCGGATGAGCTTGCAGCTGCCGCATCCCTATTGATGGGACAGGCAAATGAAGGAATCCCAATAGTCCTAATCAGAGGATTTGCAGCATTTGATCACTTAAGAGACACTGAAACTGGAATCAAGCCATTGCTTAGACCAAAAGAGTTTGATGTGTTCAGAAAATAATCAATCAAATCATAAATCAATAATTATTATTTTCTTAATTCATAATTCTATTCAAAAAATAATTACAATAATCCAGAGGGTAACATGGTTGAAATTAATTTTAAATGTGAAAGCTGTGATTTCTCATTTTTAGATAAGAATCTGATTTTCTATTTGGATACTGATTTGGATGATTTGGAATCAATCTTAAATTTTTATTCAAATGATGAAGATGATTCAAAATCCCATTATCTGAATCTTATTGAAGACAGCCACAACAAGGAAAATTCAGATAAGATGACCAAATCACTGATTTCAGGATTCCTTTATGAAAACTATTGTCCGAATTGTAAAAAATTAATTAAAACCTATGTTCCAGAAGACAATGAACTATTTAATCAGGATGAAATTGAAGATATATTGACTAAAGAAATTTCCATAAATAATCATAATTACAAAATACTGTTTTTTGATTTTAAAAAGACATTTTACAAGGACAGACGAAAGATTCTTGAAAATAACAATTGCCCTAACTGCAATGGTGAAATGTCTTTAGTAATTTCTGAAAAGACTCCATGTCCTGAATGTGGAGCTCCATTAAAAGAAGAATTTTAAAGTTAAAAATTAAAAATACTTATCGAAATTATTTCTAAAACTTATAAACGATGCAAATAATGAAAAAATAAAAATACTGGCAAGAGTGTTAACATGATAACCATACTTTCTGGAGGCACTGGAACTCCAAAACTTATCCAAGGAATAAAGGAAATCTATCCTGAAGAGGAAATCAACGTTATAGTGAATACCGTGGAAAACCTTTACATGTCCGGAGGATACATTGCAGCAGACATTGATACTGTAATGTATACCTTTGCAGATATGATAGACGATGAATTCTGGTACGGAATTAAGGGAGACACATTCATAGTTAGAGAACAGCTAATTGAAATGGGAACCACTGAACTGCTTAAATTGGGAGATAGGGACAGGGCAACCAAACTTCAAAAGGCAATTCTTTTAGATGAAGGCTGGACACTGTCTGAAATTGTGGAACTTCAAAAAGAAAAGTTAGGTGTAAAGGCAACCATCATTCCTATGAGCGATGAAGAGTCTGAAATAACAATCGTCACAAAAGAATATGGTGAAATCGAGTTCCATGACTTTTTAATCAAATACCAATGCAAGTGTGAAGTTCTTGAAGTGAAATATGGCAATGTAAAGCCTAGTCCAAAACTCATTGAGGCAATCAATGAATCTGACAAGGTTATCATTGGCCCTTCAAATCCAATCACATCAATAAGACCGATTGTCTCCCTAGATGGTGTTGTGGAGGCTTTAAAAGAGAAAGAGGTCATTGCAGTTTCACCATTTGTAGGAAAATCTGCATTCAGTGGCCCTGCAGGACAATTCATGAATGCCTTTGGCTATGAAAGCTCTTCAATCGGTGTGGCAGAGATTTACAAGCCTTTCTTAAGCAAATTTGTCATTGATAATCAGGATGCAGAATTTAAAGAGGAAATTGAAGAGATCATTCCAAATGTCATTGTAACCAACACATTCATGAAAACAATTGAAGATAAGATCAATCTTGCCAAAGTTGTTTTAGAATAGTTAATTTTAGCTTTACAAAACTTTTTAAAAAAAAATTATTACAAAATACTTCATATTAAAAAATAATTAATAAAAAACCAAAAATAATTATTAAAAACTATAAAATATTTAAAAAATCAATAATTAAATGCTTAAAGTTTAAATACTAATTTAGTTATAACTAAATATATTAATATTAGGTGAAAATATATGATACAAATGACTTTGATACAAATCGACAATTATGGTCCATGGACAGTAACTCCAAGACCACGTACAGAATCTGACCTTCAAATCTTACAAGCAGAGCTTTTTGCAGATGTGCAAAGATTAATAGCTGCTAAAAAAGGTTTAGTGTTCTTTACAAGATTTGATAACTTACTCGCAGTAACAAACGGTCTTAACGAAGAGGACCACATGAGAATTCAAAGATCTATTAGAAACAGATACCCAATCACAATCAGTATGGGTGTAGGGGCAGCAGAAACTGCACACGAAGCTCAAAGACTCGCAACAATCGCACTTCAAAAGGAAGGTGGAGCTCAATCTTCTGGCAGAAAAGAAATTTTAGCAATCAACAACCTCATTGAAGACCCGGAAGACAGTTTCGTACAAGCTGCACACATTGATATCAACAGCGTTACCGAAACATTGACTGATATCGAATCTGCTTTCGATACAAGCTTTATGGTAAATAAGGCACAACATTACTTGATGACTAAACTCAGAGAAAAAGGAGCATTATTGTTCTTCATCGGCGGAGACAATTTCATGTCCCCATGCAATGGCTTAAGTGAAGAGGACATTACTCAAATACTTAAGGAAATCTATGATGAAATAGGAATTGGCCTTAAAGCGGGAATCGGCAGAGCGGACAATATGGAAGATGCCGCTTATATGGCAGACATCGGACTTGAAATAATCCGTGCAGGAAATAATAAGGAATGGATACACGTAATTGATGAACTTTAAACAAATCTTATTTTCACTTAATACCTTTTTTATTTCCTTTTTATTTTCTATTTTCAATTTTTTTAACTATTTTTAGAATAATGATATCAATAAGGAAGTGTTAACATTAAAGTGCTTGCACCGATGGCAGGAATTACAAATGCGGAATTTGCAATGAAACTTATACCTTACGGATTTGACACAGTCACTATTGGAGGATACAATACTGACAACGAATCAATAGACGCCTGTGAAAGAATCATAGCCAGAGGCAGGAAAGAGTTCAATTACCCTAAAGATGAAATCTATAATGTAATTGAAAACGAAGTTAACACCATAAAAGACAATTTTGATGTAAGCGTAAGCGCCAACTTAAGAGGAAGCACTCCAGACCCTCTTATCGAAATCAGCAAAATACCGAATCTTGACATCATTGAAATCAATTGCCATTGCAGACAAGAGGAACTTGTTGAAGCCGGTTGCGGACAAGCAATGCTTTTAAGAGCAGATCTGGAAGACTACATCAAGGAAGTTGTCAAAAGATCCCAGTCCCAAGTATCCATGAAAATGAGAGCCAATGTCGAAGGAGTGGACAACCTTGAAATAGCTAAACTAGCAGAGGATTGTGGAGTGGACTACTTGCACATAGATGCCATGAAAAAAGGTGTAAGGGATGCTGATTTTGATTTGATAAAACAAATATCAGAAAATGCCAATATCTTCATCATTGGAAACAACTCAATTAATTCCATTGCACAAGCAGAAAAAATGTTAAAAGCCGGAGCAAATGGAATTTCAATAGCTAGAGCAGCCATTGGTGGAAAATTGAATTTTGATTTAAATGAGATTAGAATCTAATTATTCTCATTTTTACTATTTTTAATTATTTTTCTCTTTTTTATAAATTCTCAAAGTGTTTTTACCAAGATTATTATTTTAAATTCAACTATTTACTTTTGGGAATTATAAAAATACCTTAAATCATCCTTATCTTCATCAGATAAGCTATGCCAACGAATATTTTGTATGGCTCCTTCCAATGCCATCAATCTATTTAGACATGCGTTATCATCTATTTCCTTAATTATTAACCATGCCTCTTTACTGCCAAGATCAATCAATTCATCAACAGTATCTATTCCAACATCATTTAATTGCTTTTCCACTACTTTACCAATATTTGGCAGTTTAGATAGTTCACCCATTCAAATCCCTCAAAAAATTGTTTGAAAAAAATTGATTTTTAATATTTTATCCTAGAAATCTATTTATTTTAAATTTGTATTTTTAGTTAATAAAATTTTGCTTTAGGGATGGATCGCACATTTTCAAAAGACAAACTATATATTAAATGTTATGAATATATATTCATAATAAATATATATTCATAATGAAATCATTATCAATATATCAAATTAAGGAAATTCCAAAGAAATAAGGAGAGAATAAATGGTTAGGCCAAAGATTGAAAGAAGAATTGTGAAGAAACCTGACTATACTTGCCTTCAACATGGGGACATCTCAAGGGAAGATGATTTTGAAGCCATAAAGATGAATCTTGATGAGTTTGAAGCAATCAGATTAGGTGATTATCACAATATAAAGCAAAAGGAAGCTGCGGAATTAATGGGAATCTCACAGCCGACATTCCATAGAATAATCAATTCTGCAAGAAAGAAGACAGCAATGTCTTTGATAGAAGGTAAGAAAATTGAAATAAACAATGAAAATTTTTATAGCGAAGATAAGATTTATATCTGCAAGAACTGTGGATTCCAATGGAACAATCCAAAAAAGGAATACACTAACTGTCCAGACTGCAAATCTGAAAATATTGAAATAATTAAAAATTTGAATGATCTTGATTTGAATAAGAATGCGCAAATCAAATCATCAAAAACTCAAATTTGCGATATTGGAGAGGAAGATGTTCCATTGAATGAAAGGAAATCATTCGGAGGTCCCGGAAGCGGCAGGGGACCATCAAAAGCATGCGAATGTCCTAATTGCGGTTACATAGCACCGAAGATTAGAGGTTTCCCATGCAGAAACATCAAATGTCCCGAATGCGGAACTCCCCTATGTGGATCCAAACATAAGAATTAAAAAAAATCCAATTATTCAAAAAGAAAAAAGTAATAAGAATATAAAAAAATATCAAAATTTATATTAATAATATCGTTTATAAATAATATACATATAATTTAATAAATTAATTTTTGATATTGAATTCAATTAAATATCAATAATAACAATCTAAAAAATAAAATTAATAATAATCAACTAATTATCAAGGTGGGCTTATGTCTTTCATAACTTTAAAAAATATTAATAAGTCATTTAATGGGGAACCGGTCCTCAAAGATATTAACTTAACTATAGAGGAAGGTTCCACTTTAGGTATTCTCGGTAGAAGTGGTAGTGGAAAATCTGTTTTAATCAACATGCTAAGAGGTACTAAGGAATATGCTCCAGACAGCGGGCAAGTTATCTTTGACTTGGCAATCTGTGAGAACAAAAAATGTTTGCATGTTGAACCTGCTTCAAAGGCCGGCGGAAAATGTCCGGAATGTGGAGCTGAATTAAAACCTCAAGAAATTGACTTCTGGAATGCAGGAAGGTTGGAAAAAGCTGCAATCAGAAGAAGAATTTCCATTATGCTCCAAAGGAACTTTGCATTATACGATGAACAGACTGTAATTGACAACGTATTGAATGCAATGGGTGACGAAGGAAGATACGAAGAAGAGAATATCTACAATGCTATTGACTTATTGGAAATGGTTCAAATGAGCCACAGGGTAACTCACGTTGCACGTGACTTAAGTGGAGGAGAAAAGCAAAGGGTAGTGCTTGCAAGACAATTGGCTAAAAACCCTATGTTGCTTTTAGCAGACGAACCAACAGGTACATTAGACCCACAAACCGCTGAAAAGCTTCACCAAACCCTGATTGAAGGTGTAAAGGATGAAGGAATCAGTATGGTAATCACTTCCCACTGGCCTGAAGTTATGAATCACTTGGCTGATGATGCAATCTGGTTGGACCATGGAGAAATCATTGAACATGGCCACCCTGACGTTATTGTTCCAAAATTCCTTGAAACTGTCCCACAAGCTGAACAGGTTGAAAAAGTTGAACACACCGAAGAGATAATTAGAGTTCAAGACATTAAAAAGCATTACTATTCCATTGAAAGAGGAGTGGTAAAAGCTGTAGACGGCGTAAGCTTAACAATCAACCAAGGAGAGATTTACGGTATTGTAGGTCTTAGTGGATCCGGAAAGACTACCTTGACCAGAATGATGATTGGACTCACTGAACCAAGTGCCGGAGAACTTGAAATAAGATTAGGTGACCAATGGATTGACATGAAAAAGCCAGGCCCATTAAACAGAGGCCGTGTAACTCCATACTTAGGATTGTTGCACCAAGAATACTCATTATACCCACACAGAGACATATTAGGAAACTTAACCGATGCTATCAGCTTGAACTTGCCTGCAGAATTTGCAAAAATCAAGGCGGCTCACATTCTTGAAACTGTAGGATTCGAGAAAGACAAATCCATGAGCATATTAAGCAAATGGCAAGATGAGTTAAGTGGAGGGGAAAGACACAGGGTCGCTCTTGCACAAGTTCTCATTAAAGAGCCGAATATTGTCGTATTGGACGAACCTACAGGTACAATGGACCCAGTTACAAGAATCATTGTAACCAATTCCATCTTGAAGGCAAGAGACGAATTGGATCAAACCTTTGTAATCATTTCTCACGATATGGATTTCGTATTGGATGTCTGTGACAAGGCAAGCCTAATGAGAGGAGGAAAACTCCTCAGTACTGGAACTCCAGAAGAAATCGTTGCAGAATTGACTGGTGAAGAAAAAGCTGACATGATTAAAGACCATTAGGTCTTTTTCTTTTCTTTTTTATTTTTTTTTTTACTTTTTTAACTATTTTTCTATTAATAATTCTTTAAGATTTAAAGAAAATTTTAGATTTAATAAACTATTTTTATAAAGATTTTCAAATATAATTAAAAACTTATATTAATATAAACAAACAAAATTATTTATGTTATAATATTAATTAAATAAAATTAAAACATATTTTATATTTATTATTTAGAGATTAGAGGAAAAACTATGGTATGGGAAAATTCACCGTCACATATTTGTAGAGGAGGAGATGTGAGAGGACTCGCATTCTGTTGTCCCCCTGTAAAGCCTTGCCCTATTATGGGAGCTTTAAGGGAAGTGGGCTTGACTCCTCAGGAATTCTTGGACATCAAACAAAAATTTGCAAGGGAAACCAGATTAGGGGAAGGCCCAGCAACCTGTTTCGGTTCACTAGTATGGTGCTGCAAGACTTCAAAACCTTGTCCTTTAAGGGACATGACATTAAATCAAATAGGAATGACTGAAGAAGAATACATGGACCTTAAAAAGGAATTATCTGAAGTAATCTTAAATGCAGGCACCCCACCAACATCAAATGAAGCGGTATTTGCACTTTCACAAACATTTGACATCAGCGAAGCTGAAGCTGAAAAGGTACTTGCAGACTGTAACAATGATTTAAGAATGGCAGTTAAATTATTAAAACTTAAACAATTGGAAGAAAAATAAATATTGCAAAATATTCTATTTATCAAAATTTATCAATTGAAGCAGAATAACGTGATACTATGGGATTGACTTCTCTCTTTTTTGAAGTGGAAAACAAGAATGTTTTTATTTTAGGCACTGGAGAAGTAGCTACAAGAAGAGCTCATCGCTTTTTAGACAAAGGTGCAAATGTTATTTTGGCAGGAAATTCAATTGATGAGGAATTGACTGAAAAAGGAGCTATTTTAACCCCGTTAAAAGACCTTGATGAAATGGTTAAATGGAGTGATATAGTAATCACTGCAAGTGGTGATGAGGAATTATGTGAATACATAGCATCCATCAGTCAAGGAAAATTAATAAATAGGGCAGATAAACCAGAAAAAGGCAATATAATCGCACCTACAAGTTTCTTGATAGATGATATAGAAATATCCATTTATACAAATGGACAAAGCCCTTTAATGGCAAGAGAACTTAGAAAAAAAATCCAATCCATCATTACAGAAGAGGATATTCTCGAAATAAAGATTCAAGACCATGCAAGAAAAATACTAAAGGAAAAAATAGATAGCCAAAAGGATAGAAGAGAATATCTTGAGAAGATTTTAGCAGATGAGGAAATAAGGAATTGCCTAAAGGAAAATAAATTGGATGAAGCTAAAGAACTTGTAGAGAATATTATTAACTCTAAATTATCATAAAATTATCATAATATAAAGGAGAATCAAAATTGATAATCAATATACGTGTAGACCACACTCTTGCAGACATAGAAACTATGGAAAATGTATCAAAAGACTTAAAAGAATTATTTTCCACATTAAAAGAAAATATAGACATTAAAGAATATATTGAAATCAATACATGCAACAGATATGAATATTTCCTTTATACTGATGATTACAATAAACTTGATTTAGACTGTGAAAACAAGTATGTAATAATTCAATACAATGATGAAGCAGTGTTGCATTTATTCAGAATGACTTCAGGTTTGGAATCCATGATCATTGGAGAAGACCAAATTTTAGGCCAAGTAAAGGATGCCAAAAGGAAAAGTGAAAGGGAAGGCCATTGCGGAAAGAAATTAGATGCTGTTTTCACTAAGGCAATCCATGTAGGCCAAGTTGTAAGAAACAAGACCAAAATCAATCAAGGTTCAATTTCAATCGGTTCAGCAGCTGTTGACCTTACAGAAGAGCATCTTG
Organism: Methanobrevibacter sp.; assembly: GCF_017410345.1. Classification (NCBI taxonomy): domain Archaea; kingdom Methanobacteriati; phylum Methanobacteriota; class Methanobacteria; order Methanobacteriales; family Methanobacteriaceae; genus Methanobrevibacter; species Methanobrevibacter sp. The sequence continues at coordinate 2,013 of NZ_JAFQQZ010000017.1, read as the reverse complement.
GAGACTTGCAGGACAAGCATGTTCTCGTTATTGGTGCAGGTAAAATGGGAACTCTCGTTGCAAAGGCATTAGCTGAAAAGAACTTGAAAGCTATTTTTGTTGCAAACAGAACTTACTACAAAGCAATCAAATTGGCAGAGGAACTTGAAGGTGAAGCGATTCTCTTTGACAACTTAGAAGAGAAATTGCTCAATGCAGATTTAGTGATTAGTTCCACTGGAGCGCCACACGCAATCATCAATAAAGAAAGATTATTAAGAGTATTTGATGAGAATATACCAAATAAAATGATTTTCATTGATATTGCAAATCCAAGAGACATTGCAGAAGATGTAAAGGAAATCGGCATTGACCTATTTAACATCGATGACTTGAGAGGAATTGCAGAAAAAAATAAAAAGCTTCGTGAAAGAGAAGTCATCGAAGCAGAAAAGATCATCGAAAGTGAGTTTGATTTGCTTAAAGAATCCTTTAATTTAATTGAAATAAATTCATTACTCGGTAGTTTAAGAGAGTCTATGGAAGAGATAAGACAACGTGAGAGTCAAAAGGGCATAGTTAAACTAAATGCGGTAGATGCAAAGGACATAAAAGTCATAGATAAGATGACTCAGTCCATAGTCAATAAAATATTTTATGACATTTCTGAAGGCATTAAAAAATCAGCAAAAGACAACGAGGAAGATGCCATAAAAATGTGTGAAGCTATTTTAAAAAGAGATTAAATTAAAAAATAGATTAAATTAATTAAAAATAATAATTTAAATAATAATAGATTTAAATAAAAAATAAATAAAATTATGTTAAAAAGAGAATGTTTTTATTCAAACATTCCTTTAACTTCTTCTTTTTCATATTTATTAAGCTCTAATGCAAAATAAACATCATCCATTGTTACTTTTTCCTTATCATTAATAATTGCATTATGAAGAGCTGTTTTCAATATCTTTTCCTTAATGTCCCTTGGAGACATTCTTTTGGAAAGCTTTACTAATTTTTCAATGTCCAAATCATAAGCGATTGGGAAAGTATTCAGGTACAAGTTGAAAATTTCCTTTCTTTCCTCATCATTTGGCAATTTGAATTCAATTTCCTCTTCAAAACGGCTTCTGATTGCATAGTCAATTGAAGATGGGTTATTGGTTGCTGCAATTGTTACAACACCTTCATTTGGATTGATACCATCCATTTCAGTTAAAAGGGAGTTTACAATTTCAGAAACATCCCCTCTCAATGATTGGAAAGACCTATGCAATGCAATTGCATCAATTTCATCAATGAATATTAAAGAAGGAGCTGATTTTGAAGCGGTTTCATATAAATCATGAATCTTGCTTGCTGCATCTCCAACATGGTCTCCGATTAATGATGTAGCTTTAATCAGGAAGAGATTGATGTTCAACTCATTTGATAACGCTTTAGCCATCATAGTTTTACCGGTACCTGGAAGGCCATAGAACAAAACGTTTTTAGGAGCCCAATTGCCAAACTTCTCAGGGTCTTGAAGATACTTGTATATTAGTCTTGACTTTTTCTTTGCATTTTCCTGACCTACAATATCCTCAAAGAAAACATTGGATTTGACTCTCTTTACAGAATCCTGACTTTCATTTTCAGGAGTGACTATTGTAATGGAAGTGTTTTCCCCAATTACAGAGTCTTCAGGATATGCAGTAATGATTTTAAATGCAAAATCTGGAATGATCTTTTGATCGAAAAGGAAAGAACCTGTTTTTACATTTGTTCCGCTCCATTGATCTATAGCATACTGTTCAAAAAGAACCTTATCGGATATCTCTAAATTAGGCCCTTCCAATAGACCAAAATTAAAAGGATAACCTGCAGTTTCCAATACAAGAACCTTAGTTTCAATCTCATTGAAACTTGGCTTGTTTTTAATGGAAACCTCTGATTTCTTTTTGTTTGAACTCTTATTTTCAGATTTCACATTTACCACATCAAATTACTTTGTTTAGAATAATCTATTCTATTTATAAAACTAAAAAATTAAAA
>NZ_JAFQQZ010000016.1 GCF_017410345.1 Methanobrevibacter sp. | reverse complement strand
TATTAATTCCTCTAAAGAATTAGATTCAATAATATATTTCTTTAATCTGTTTTCAATTCCTTCATCAACAGTTTGATAAATACTTAAATCTTTTTCTGTTAGTATTTTATACTTTAAAAAACTAAAATAATCAAGATCGCTTAAAAATAAAAGATGAATTGATAAAAAGATTAATAAATCAATCTTCTATTCTGTAATACCATTTCATCCATTCTACAGTTCTTCTTATTCCTTCTTTAGGATTGACTTTAGGATCATGATTCAAGTCACGGATAGCCTTTGAAAAGTCAATGGTCTTCACTTTAGTGGTGAATGCTTCAGCAGGAGTATATGTCACCAAGGAATCATCAATTCCTACAGCTTCCAAGACCAAGTCGGAATATTCCTCAATGGTCATTTCCCATTCCTGTTTGCTTCCAACATTGTAGACCTCGCCTGGAATGAAATTATCGACAATGTTTGCAAAGGTATTTGCAGTGTCTTCCACATAATCAATTATTCTTTTATGGCCTTTATGGACGGAATAAGGCAATCCATGAAGTGCCTTGTAAATGAAAATTGGTATGAATCCCTTGTATGGGGAATATGCTTCATGAGGACCATAGCAATTTACAGGGCGAACCCTTACGGTTTCGGTTCCAAACATGGTGGCGGAGTTCATGCACATCAATTCTCCAGCCCATTTTGAAATAGCATAGTCATTCATTTGATAGGTGTCCTTTATCGGCCTGTTTTCCATAACATCTTCAGTCATGATTCCTTCATAGTCACCGTACACTTCAGCGGAGGAAAAGGAAATCATTCTGAATCCTAATTTTTCCTGAAGGCGAATCATGTTCTTCAAACCGATAACATTGGTCTCCCAAAGGTTTTCATAGTAGCCTTCACCATTCCATCTGCCGTACTCAGCAGCCAAGTTGTAAACATAATCGAATTTTTCATTATCGTCAAAGATTCTCTCCATTTGACGGTAATTTCTAATATCTCCTCTTACATAATCACTGTAGGAATCAGAGTATAAGTCAGCTTCATCCTCATGATGCAACAAATCAACGGACAGGACTTCGTGTCCTCTGCTTCTAAGTTCCTTTACAAGATTAGTTCCTATAAATCCGCTTCCACCGGTAACCATAATTCTTTGAGTTTCCATAAAAAACACCTTTAATCAAATAAACAATAATTCAAATTTATAAATGAAATTAATAAATAGAAATAAATTTATAAAATTAAAAAATCAAATATCATTTTCCTCTAAGCTTTTAGGCTTTTTGCCTCTCACCCTATCAAAAAATCCCAATTCTTCAAATTCATTTAAAGTGTATTTCAAATCAGCCAATTTTGTATATGCTATATCCAAACGATTTTCCAAAAAGAATGTTCTTTGGTTTTGGCGAATCCTTGATTTCTTCAATTCTCTCTTTAAGCCTGCAATTTCATAATTGGCATCATTCAATTCCTTTGTCAACTTATCGATCAGTTCATTCAGTTTCTCATTGTCTTCCCTTTCAGTCTTAAGATACCTTCTAAGTATTTCAATCCTATGATTCAGTTTCTTGCTTTCAAGAGCCAAATCTTCAAGGTCATACTGCTTCAGTTCCAGTTCCATGGATTCGAATCGCATAATGTCCCTTGAAAGGTTTTCCCTCTCAATGGCAAAATGCTCAATCCTATCCTCATAGGATTCGCACCTTTCCTTAAGAATGCGATTTTCCTTCCTGTAATTGGAAAGCTGTATCTTCAGCTCCTCTATTTCCTCTTGGGAATCCTTTTCATTCATCATTGAATCACTTGAAATAATAAGATAAATTAGAATCCGAAAATGAAAATCAATCAGATTATCTCATTTTTAATGAAATTCAAAATTTCATCTTTCGCCTTTTCATCATATAATGCAATCTTTAAGGAAGACTTCAACCAATCAATACGATTACCTATATCAAAGGATTCTCCTGTAAAGACTTGGCCGTAAATTTCATCCAATTTGGACAGTGCGTCAGTCAATTGGATTTCTCCACCATAACCTGGCTCGACATCTTCAATGCAGTCAAAAATATCAGGTGTTAGGACATACCTTCCCATAATCGCCAGATTACTTGGTGCGACCCTTAAAGGAGGCTTTTCAATCAACTTATCTATCTTGTAGATATTAGGTTCAATTTCCTCTCCCCCGATGATACCGTATCTTTCCACCTTCTCATCAGGAACCTCTTCCAATGCAATTACTGATTTGCCGTATTTTTCATAAATGTCAATCAATTGCTTAGTGCATGGGACTTCATCCTTTGTGATTGTGTCCCCCAGCATTACAACAAATGGGTCATTTCCCACATGCTTTTTCGCACAGTAGATTGCATCTCCAAGCCCTTTTTGCTTTTTCTGCCTTATAAAATGAATATCTGCCAAATCAGAAATATATTCGATTTCCTTTAAAAACTCTTCTTTTCCTTTTGTCTTCAAATGATGCTCCAATTCAAAAGATCTGTCAAAATGGTCTTCAATTGACCTTTTACCCTTACCTGTTACAATCAATATGTCGTCGACACCGGAGTTGACTGATTCCTCTATCACATATTGAATGGTTGGCTTGTCATATACAGGCAACATCTCTTTCGGTTGAGCTTTGGTAGCAGGCAAGAATCTTGTTCCCAAACCTGCTGCAGGAATAACGGCTTTCATTAAAAACACCTCAAATAAATTAAATATTGAATTATTATACTAATAGTTTATTTATATAAATATATAAATTTGATGAAAATTAGCAAAATAGCTTATGAAAGCCATTAAAAAATGTGTTAATGAAAATTAGCAAAATAGCTTATGAAAGCCCTAAAAATAAAAAAAGTGAAAGCTACAACTTAAAAGATCTAAAGTTAAAAAAAATAGTGAAATAATTATAAAAATGGTGCAGGGGACGGGAATCGAACCCGCGAAGGGACTAACCCACTAGGCCCTCAACCTAGCGCCTTTGACCGCTCGACCACCCCTGCATAAAAACAGAAAATAGTACAGTACTATCTAATATATTTATTATCTTATTTAAACATTACTACAAAATTAGAAAAAATAAGCAGTTTAATTATATGAGCCTAATGTTTACTTCCATAGATTCAGCATTTGCCAAATCGGCAATTAAATCCCTGTTCAAATCAATAGCTGCCTTATTAGACTTAATCATTAAGGTTCTGGAACATATGAAATCGCTCTTTCTGCAAACGATATCAGTTGGATGGGATAATGTCAAATCATGATGGCCAAAGCCTTCTATTTCATCAGAGGCATTTGGAGTCTTCAATTCGACGATTACCTTAGTGTCATCATTGGCCAATTTTTCCTTAAATTCCATAGGAAAATCCTCCATTGATCTGTCAATGTCCAAGCCGATAATGCAATCCCCTGACAAAGTGAGGTCCTTATCCTTTGTTATTTCGAAAGTGGACTTATGCAAGGACAATACATTCTTATGTCCCTTTGCCAAAATTGTAAAATTCATATTAAGAGTTATGAAAATTATTTTATAAAAATATTTTTAAAAAATCAGTTCCAAATAAATATATGATTAAAGAATAATGATTTTTCATAAGGAGTCTTAAAATGATTTTAAATACTGGTCTTAGAACAGATATTCCCGGATTTTTCAGCGAATGGTTCTACAATAGGATAGATGAAGGGTTCGTTTATGTTAGAAATCCTTATGCAAGAAACCAAATCTATTCATACAAATTGAATCCAGAACTGATCGACTGCATAATGTTCTGTACAAAAAATCCGAATCCGATGTTTAAAAAACTGGATAAGATATCCCAATTCAACCAATATTGGCATATAACAATCACTCCTTATGATGAAGATGTGGAACCTAATGTCCCTCCGGTTGATGATGTGATTGAAAGCTTCAAATACCTTTCAGACAGATTAGGAAAGGAAAAGGTTACATTGAGATATGATCCCATTTTCATCAATGAGAAATATACATTAGAAAAGCACATTGAATCTTTTGAATATATTTTAAATCAATTGGAGGATTATACAACCGAAGCAATAATAAGCTTCATTGACTTATATGAAAAGACCAAACGCAATTTTCCTAATGTTACTGAAGTTAGCCAAGAGGAAAGATTGATATTGGGAGAGGAATTTGCAAAAATAGGAATGAGATACAATATCAAAGTCAAGACATGCGTTGAAGGCAATGAATTGGAAAGGTTTGGAATAGATTCAAGCGGCTGCATGACAAAGGAAGTGGTAGAAAGAGCCATTAAAAAGAATCTGAATATTCCTAAGAAAAAAGCAAGAAATGGAGAATGCTATTGCCTCTTGAACAACGATATTGGAGAATACAATAGCTGCAATCACGGATGCATATACTGTTATGCAAATTCAAACAAGAAATTGGTAGAGAGGAATCTAAAGCTTCACAATCCAAATTCTCCACTTCTAATAGGAGAAATAAAAGAAGGTGACATAATTAAAGTGATGGATCAAAAAAGCTTTATAATTAATGACAATACAATGCAGACAAAATTATTTTAAGAAAAAATAATATTATACTTACTAAAAACTAAAAAATCGAAGAGTAATGGGAGAGATAATTATGAAAGATCTTATAGCCTACTGCGGATTAGATTGCGAGAGCTGTGAAGCACGCATTGCAACAATAAATGATGACGATGAACTTCGCGCTAAAGTCTCAAAGCTTTGGAGTGAACTTAATGACATAGAAATAACTCCACAAATGATAAACTGTACAGGATGCAGAATAGAAGGACCAAAAACAATATTCTGTGATTCCATTTGTCCCATTAGACAATGCGCATTAGAGAAGAAAGTTGAGACATGTGCTGACTGCAGTGAAATGGAGAAATGTGAAAAGCTTGAAATGATTTTTGAGAACAATCCTGATGCATTTGAAAATCTTAAAAATCATAAAAAAATAGAACACTGACACATTAACACAAAATAATAAATGCACAAAAACATTTGATTAATTTAATAAAAATAACGATTAATTATATTGAAGATAAAACAAAAACTTGTTAAATTATGAAGGGTTGCTACTGTTTAATCATATCTATGAAAAAAACCGATATACTTGATATAGGACATCTACATCAAGACTATAAATTTAAGAAAGGGTACTATGTTTACATAGGTTCAGCCATGAATTCTTTAGTTGCAAGAATAAATCGACATCTGTCTGATGATAAAAAGATGCATTGGCATATTGATTACCTGCTTGATAATGTAAACAGCGAAATCAGAGATGTCTTATTCAATATTTCAGAAGAAAAAATAGAATGTGATTTGGCAAATAGAATAGCTGAAAATGGTGAGATCATTACTAAATTTGGCTGTTCCGACTGCAACTGCAATTCCCACCTAATTTATTTCAAAAGAAAAAGAGATGCAATGAATTCTGTAAAAAGTGCATATTATGACTTGAATATGAAATATTATAACTTAAGCTATTTCAAAAAAGAATTGATGAAAAAATAAAATTAAAAAATAAAAAAAGAATAATGATGAAATTAATCTATGAAAGACTTGAAGAAATTCTCAAAGACTTCATCTTCCATTGGTTCTGGAGTTGAATAATTGTCATTATTGAATATATCACTTGCCAGCTTTCTATAATCATCAGATTCTTTTGATTCAGGAGCATACTCAACCACTGTCTTAGCATCCAATTCACTTCTTTGAATCAAATGACTTCTTCCAATGACTCCAATGACTTGAGTTCCTATCTCTTTTGCAAATGCGCCGACAATTTCCTCTTCATTTTCAATTCCCTTGCAATTGCAAATGATTCCGCCAAGATTTCCCTTTAACTTCTTAATTCCTTTGGAAATGTTGTTTGCAGCATATAGGGACATGTATTCCCCAGATGAAACAATAAAGACCTCATCGGCATAGTCCTCTCTAAGAGGCACTGAGAATCCTCCACAGACAACATCACCTAAAACGTCATAAAGAATAACATCGAACTCCTCATCAAAGGCATTAAGATTCTCCAATCGTTTCATGGCAACGATGACACCACGTCCTGCACAGCCCACTCCAGGCTCAGGACCTCCGCTTTCAACACATTTGATTTGATTGAATCCTTCAAAGACCAAATCGGAAAGCTCAGGATTCTTATTGTCCTTAAGTGTATTCACGATTGTAGGTATCCTTTTGCCGCATAATGTTCTTGTAGTGTCTGATTTAGGATCGCAACCGATTACCATGACCTTCTTGTCATCTTCACTATAAGCCGCTGCAATATTGGCTACAGTGGTACTCTTTCCAATACCACCCTTTCCATAAATGGCTATTTTCTTCTGTCTTTTCATCATTACACCAAAATCTTATTTCCTTTTGGAATTAAATTAATATAATCTTTTAATTTATGATTTCTAGGAATTAATCTATGATTATCATTCTCTAGGAATCAATTTATAAACATAATCGCTTTCCCTTAACTTCTCATCAATGGCTATTGCCACATTTGAACCTTTCTCTGCCTTTTCAATGGCCTTTCCATCGATTTGCATTGAATCGATTACATGACTTATTGAACCTGTGGTTGGCCCTTGAATCATGATCTCATCGCCAATGGCCAAATCATCCCATATCCTAAGCTCTGCAACCTTTATCTTGTTATAGTAATTTACAACCTTTCCAATATCCTTCTTAATGAACTTTGATTGGTTGTTTTCGCTTATCTCATAAGGAACATTGAAGTAGAATCCTGTATCATATCCTCTATTGAATACTTTCTTAAGCTTTTCCATCCATTCAGGATTGTACTGGTAGTTCTCCGGGTCCTTTTGATATAGGTCAATGGATTCCCTATAGACCTTGACCGCTGTTGCAACATAATCAGGAGACCTTGCCCTTCCTTCTATCTTGAATGAATCGATTCCCGCTTCGATAAGCTCTGGAATATGTTCAATCAAAGCCATATCCTTTGGAGAGAAGAAGTTTGTCCTATATGAATCATCATATGAATTGGAGATTATGAAGGACTCATCCTCACAGTCTGAGAAATTGATCACATCATCATTCTCATCCTCTTCAAAGCTTAATTTCCATTCCTTTCTGCATGGCTGGAGACAATCTCCACAGTTTGCGCTTCTGCCATACAATCCATAGCTCAGGAAGCATCTTCCAGATATCGCCATGCACATTGCACCATGAATGAAAACCTCGGTTTCTATAGAGGAATTACTTTCCTTCAGCTTCCTAATGATTTCCTTGATTTCCTCTAAAGACAATTCCCTTGATAAAATAGCTCTTTTTACACCTAATTTCTCCAATGCCTTCAAGGTGTAGAAATTGGTTGTGTTCTCCTGTACGCTCATATGAGCCTCAAGGCCGTTTTCAATGGCCAGATCAATCAGGGACAAGTCGGATAGGATTATTCCATCTGCACCGTACTGCTTAATATAGGGCAATTGCTCTTTAAGTGTTTCAACATCCTCATCTTTCATGATGGTATTGGTGCAGACATACAGCTTAGCTCCATACTCCTTGGTCAATTCACTTGCCTTCTTAATGTCCTCAAGGGAAAAATTGCTTGCATTGACTCTCATATTGAACTCTTCAAAGCCAATATAAACCGCATCGGCACCATTTTTAAGTGCGCTGGTCAATGAAATGAAATTTCCTGCAGGAGCTAACAGTTCCACCATAAAAACAACTCGAAAATTACTTTAAAACTTGAAACAATTATAAAAAACTAATAAAAAAATAAAAATAACTTAATAAAAAATAAAAAATTAAGAAAAAAGCTTGAAAATATTTTAATCAAACTTTTATCGCAAAAAGTTTAGTTATCATCTTCCTCTGCCGCATCTCTTAAAGGCTGATAATAATCATAGTAGGATTCAGCTTCCAAATCATCAGGTATTTCAGTCGGATAATACTCATTGATGCAGCCTAAGCATAAGTTTTCCGCTTCAATGCCAATGGCTTCAACAAGGGATTCTATGCTGATATAACCTAAAGTTTCAGCACCTAACTGCTTTCTGATTTCTTCAATTTCCAAATTGGCTGCAATCAATTCATCTTTAGTAGCAAGAGCGACACCATAGAAACATGGCGCAATAACAGGAGGACATCCAATCAGCATATGCACCTCTCTAGCACCTGCCGCCTTAAGGATTCTGACCAATGATTCAGATGTAGTGCCTCTAACAATACTGTCATCAATCACTACAACGCTTTTACCTTTCAATTCATGTCTTAATGGATTTAATTTAAGTCTTACGGCAATTTCACGTTCCGCTTGGGTTGGCATAATGAAAGTCCTTCCGACATATCTGTTCTTGATTAGACCTTCACCGTATGGAATTCCTGATGCCCTTGCATAGCCGATAGCTGCAGGAATTGATGAATCCGGTACAGGTAATACCAAATCAGCATCAATAGGATATTGCTTGAACAATGCTTCCCCAATCTTAAGTCTTGTATCGTAAACGCTTCTCTCATCAATCACACTGTCCGGACGAGCAAAGTAAACGTACTCAAACATGCAGTGTGCCCTTTTGGAACCTTTTGCAGATGGCAAAATATAGGAATTGATCTTATTGTCCTTAAAGTATAACAATTCGCCAGGCTCCAAATCGCGAATGACGTCTGCATTTATCACATCAAATGCCACTGATTCAGAAGCAACCACGAAATGATCATCAGTTTGACCTAAAATCAAAGGCTTCATTGCCATTGGATCCCTTAAAACATAAAGCTCATCATTGATTAAGATGACCAAGGAATAGGAACCGATTAATTTTTGAGAAACATTGTCGATTACCTTGAAGATATCCTCTTCATTCTTGAATTCCTCTTTAATCAAATAGCAGACAACTTCAGAATCAGTATCGGATTTGAATTCATAACCCTTTTCAACTAATTCTTCCCTTAAGGAACCGGAATTGACGATATCCCCATTATGGGCCATAGCAATGAATCCATCATTCAATTCTGTGAAGAATGGCTGGGAATTCTCTATCTTTGACTGGCCTGTAGTGGAATATCTTACATGCCCGATACCTACATTACCAGCTAGGCTTTTAATCAAAGCATTATTGAAAACATCAGTAACCAAGCCCATTCCACAATGGAAATTCAAGCCAAAATTAATGTTATGAGTTACTATACCTGCAGATTCCTGTCCTCTATGCTGTAAAGCATATAAACCGTAATAAATCAAGTGAGAAACATCCTTAAGATTGTCTTTAGAATGTATTCCTACAATACCACACTTATCTTTCAATATTTAATCTCCATTACCCTATTAAGACATAAAATTTTTAATATTATAATTTACTTAAAAAAATAATTTAGTAAAAAAATATTATATAGATATTTATAAATTTTCTAATATTTATAATAAATCTTTTTTTGAAAAATTTAAAAAAATAGTAATAAAATTTTTATAAAAATTATAAAAAAATAATAAAAAATGAGATGAAAATTAAAAAAATACTAAATATTAGCCCCAAAGGCTTGAAAATGGAGAGTAAACCTCTTCACTGTCATTTTCTTCAATGTCTTCATCCTCATCATAGTCATAGTCCTCATCATCAATATCCAAATCCTCTTCCTCATCCTCAATTGACTTAAGGGACTTGAGATTGAAGACATTTATATTTTCCCTATCTTCAGGCCTTTCACTTGAAAGGTCATTGAACAGGTCTTCAGATTCATTATTTCCTTCAAATCTCTCATTATAGATAAAGCCATCATCTGATTGTGTGTCAAATATGTTTCTTTGTTCTACAGTATCAAGACTAGATCTGTTATAAGAAGAGCTTACACCGAATTCCTCAATGTCATCAAACTTGAAATTGCTCTTGAAATTGTTATAATCCAGATCCTGCTTATTTGTATCCGCCAAGATGAATGCTGTCTTTATGATCTTAAGCCAATCCAATGCATCTTCTTTTGATTCTGCACAAATGGCTCCCTGACCTATCATAAGGTTCTTAGGACGGAAATTATCTGTGCTTATCAGAATGAACTTATAGACATCCTGAGAGAGATATTCATCAAAGAGCTCATACCATAGATCATTCAAGGAGTAGACTTCCAATGAGTTCTTGCTGTGGATTCCCTCAAATCTTGATTTCAAGTCTGAAAAGTCAGACTTAATCTGATCCAATTCCCTTTGTAGGATTCTGACCTCTTCCTGCAGTTTTTCATTCTTTTCCCTTAATGATTTTGATTCGTTGATTAGAAGCTCGTTTTCCTTTGTGATCTTGTCATGCTTCAATGATTCCTCTTCGAAATCCTTTTTGATTTCATAATACTTCTGCTTTGAAGTGTTTACAGAGGACAGATTGGAAATGCTGTACAACCCTCCGCGAATGATGGAATTGGCAATCTCATCTTCCAGAAGGCTTTCATCATTGTAATCACCATATTCATAATCATTCAATTCCTCAAGTGAAGGAAGCTTAAGATATTCTATGTAATTGAACTCATTCTTCAATGATTCCTTGAAATTCTGATATAATCTGTGGCCTTCCGCATTATTCTTGGCTGCAATCAAGACCAAATCAGCACCAAAGACGGTATTTTTAGCTATTCCCACATCATCGGTAGGAATTATGGAAGATAGGTTCACATTGAAATTGGACAAGTCAAAATTGCTTACTGCCTTAGAAAGGAATTCCAAATAATACAAATCAGTCAGGATTATCCTAACGTCAACCAATTCATCAGCATTCAATTCTTTTGAGAAATTTTCACTATTGTCTTCAAAATTGCCATAGCTGTAATCCTCTTCAAAATTATTATTCATTTCAAACACTCCAATCTAAAACTCATAAACGTGAAACTCTTTATCCAAGTACTCTAATATTAACTGTGAATCTTCCTATGCCATTTCCATGCAGATTCGACAATGTCCTCCAATTCTGTAATTTGAGGTTTCCATTTCAGGATCTCTTCAGCCTTTTTGGAATCCGCTATTAAGATATCAGGGTCTCCAGGACGTCTTCCCTCTATCTTAACCTTAAAGTCAACTCCAGTGACCTTTTTGCAAGTGTCAATGACATCCTTAACTGAAAAGCCGTTTCCATTTCCCAAGTTGAAGATATTGCTGTCATTGAATGGCTCTTCCAAATATTGCAATGCCTTCAAATGGGCATCTGCCAAATCATTCACATGAATGTAATCCCTGATGCAAGTGCCGTCAGGGGTGCTGTAGTCATCCCCAAAAATTGATATGCCCTCCCTTCTTCCAAGGGCAGCATCCAATACCAAAGGAATCAGATGGGATTCCGGATTATGGTCTTCACCAATTTCACAGTCCAAGTCAGCACCAGCAGCATTGAAATACCTTAAGGAAACATATTTCAAATCGCCAAAATCAGATTCATCCTTCAATAGGTTCTCAACCATCAGCTTTGATTCGCCATATGGATTGATCGGCTTCAATTCATGGTCCTCACTGATAGGAATTGATTTTGGAATCCCATATAATGCCGCTGTTGATGAAAAGATGAATTTCCTTACCCTGAACTCCTTCATGATTCTCAAAAGGTTTAGGGTGTTTTCATAGTTGTTCTTGAAGTACTTTTCAGGATCTTCGACAGACTCTGCCACAGAGGAAAATGCCGCAAAGTGGATGACAGCCTCAATGTCATTGTTCTGGAAGATTTCCTTCACTTTGTCTGTATCGCTTAAGTCTGCATTTACAAATTCCCCCCATTTCACTGCAGACTTGTGGCCTTTGGATAGATTATCCAACACTATTGTTTCATAACCGGAATTGTTAAGCAACTTATTGACATGGGAGCCAATATATCCTGCTCCGCCAGTAACTAAAATCATATTATCACAAATAGTTTTATTTAATTAATGAAATATTTTCCATTTCTCAATTTGAAAAATATTTGATATGTATTCTATGTTTAATAATTATACTAATATTAACTTTATTTCAAACAATATTTAACTTTTTACATTAATTAAGTGAAAATAAAGGAAAATTATTAGAAAAAGAGTGAAATAAATAATGAAAGGTATTAGAATAATAAAAAAAGAATTTAAATAAAAAATAGAAAATAAGAGAAATTAAAAAAATAAGTAAAAAATAAAAAATGTAAATTATCTATAAGAATAATTTACGTAATTTTAAAGCCGCACTTGGTTGAACCTTAATCAATGCCTTGACAAGCTCGGTTGTTCCAAGGGTTTCAAATTCAATGTCCTGGAAAGCCTTTGCAATGCTGTTCAAGTCATCATCGTTCAAGGACCATAAGTAGTCACAGGCCTTGGAGTATTTGTCCATGTCGTGACCCATTGCCTCATCAACCAATTCAGCATATTTCTTAAGGAAATCCTTAGAGCAGTCTCCAGCGGCAATAGCTTCAGCTGCCACTTGACCAGCCAATTTACCACCTGTAATTCCGCTGGTGATTCCTCCACCGGTAAGTGGGTTCACTTGACTTGCTGCATCTCCACAGAGCATGATGTTGTCATTGTACATCTCTTTTACAAGACCTCCTACAGGGTCTCCGCCCACATTCAATTCAACAGGTTGAGCATCCTTAAGTGCGTAACAGTTGTTTACCGCATCAACCAAGTATTCATAAGCGGATTTTTCAGCCATTTCAGGAATGATTGCAAGTCCTGCATTTACGATGTCATCACCTTTAGGGAAAAGCCAGAAGTATCCTCCAGGAGCTACTGAACCGAAGTAGAACTCAAGGACATCATTTCTTTCCATTTTAGCATTGCACATTTCAAACTGGACTCCAGCTTCCATGTGCTTAGGTTTGGTGATTGCTTTAAGACCAGCCCATTTAGCCACATGGGATTCAGGGCCGTCTGCACCGATTAGGATTTTAGCATTGATGTCGAAAACTTCACCCATGCATTCACAGGTAACTGTGTAGGATCCGTCTTCCTCTTTCTTGAGGCCTTTTGCTTGGGTCTTGATTCTGATTTCAGCTCCTTCCCTACCTGCTTCCATAGCCAAATGCTTGTCAAAGACTTTTCTCTCGAGGATGTAACCTGCTTCAGGCAATTCAACTACATCGTTGGTAAGCCATACATCGGTTCCATCCGGAGCTATTAATCTTATTCCTTCAATTTCCTGGGTGATCCAATGAGGGTCCGCTTCAAGCTCCAAGATTTCAAAAGTCCTTTTGGAAACACCTTCAGCACATCTTTTAGGAGCGCCTATTTCGGATTTTTTATCCATGAGAATTACTTTTGCTCCGCCTTTTGCAGCGAATCTTGCTGCAGTGGAACCAGCAGGTCCTGCACCAATAACCAATACATCAGTCTTAATCATGTTATCGACCTTCCTATTCCTCTTCCATTTCCAATGCCGCTAAAGGACAGGCATCAACACAAATTCCACAGTTATTACAGTTATCATCAAAAACCAAAGCGGTTTCTTTCACTTCTATGCAGTTTCTTACACAGACACCTGCGCAGCAACCGCAATAGGAACACC
Source organism: Methanobrevibacter sp. (assembly GCF_017410345.1). Taxonomy (NCBI): domain Archaea; kingdom Methanobacteriati; phylum Methanobacteriota; class Methanobacteria; order Methanobacteriales; family Methanobacteriaceae; genus Methanobrevibacter; species Methanobrevibacter sp. Next base: position 330 of record NZ_JAFQQZ010000016.1, on the reverse strand, counting down.
AATCTTTTACAATCATAATATAAACTCCATAAATATAATTTCAAATTAAATAAATTAGTATAAAATCATTAATTATTTTAAAATATTTTAAAACCTGAAAAATAATGAAATGAAATGTTTTAGAATATTTTAAGATAAATAATCATAATATATAACATAAAAATATATCTTTTTTATAATATATAATCTTTGGGTTAAAAAAAGGAAAAATATGGAAATAAATAAGGAAAATAGAAATAAAAATTAATAAAAATAGAAAATAAACTAAAAAACTTAATTAAATTAACAAAATAAGATTAAAAATGAAAAATTGAAATTTCATAAAATAAT
>NZ_JAFQQZ010000015.1 GCF_017410345.1 Methanobrevibacter sp. | reverse complement strand
TTTTTATTTTTTATTTTTTAGAATTTTAAAATGAATTTAATAATTTTATGGATTTTATATGATAAATTATGATTTAATTAATTTTTAAATAATGATTGTAAGTTTCTATCAATTAAATTAATTTTTCAATTAATTAAATTATCATTTATTGGAATTAATTATAATAATATTAATCATGTTTTTAATTTAAATGAAGCTATGTACAAAAGGTGTAATTATGGTAAAAGAGATACAGATGGATCCAGACGATATTATAGAATATGTAAGAAATGAAGTAAAAGTTGATGATATTTTTGAATTATCTTACAACAGAGTTTTTGCCCCAGGCACTGTACTTGGACTCACTCCAGAGGATGAGGAAACAGGTGAAGGATTGATTCTTTCCCTTCAGCTTAATGGTGAATTGTTGAATCAGGCTGTAGACATTGATTTGCATGCTGTAAAGGATGAGATCATTGAATTCCGCCATATGCCTGGTGGAGATGAGGATAAGCTCATCATTGTTGAAGCTACATTGTAACTTTGACTCTTTCATTTTTTCATTATTTTTTTTATAAATCACTAATTAGTTTCAATAAATACAAATAATTTTATATATTAGAAACATTATATTATAAAATAGTCATTAAAATTTTATAAATTTAATAAATAATTAATAGATAATTAATAAAAAAAATTAATTAATATAAAAAAATAGTCGAAATAAAATTTAATAAAATTAATCTCCAAGGAGGTTTGAAAATGGTCGATAAGGAATTAACAATGACTTCTGATGAAGTTCTCGATTACATTAAAAACAATTTCAAGGAATTTGATAAGGTTGACATAGCATACAACCGTGTCTCTGCAAAAGGAGATGTCTTAGGTGTGGATCTTTCCGATTTTAGAGGAAAACCAAGTTGCAGGGTGATGATTGCTTTAGATGGTGAGATTATTTCCGATACCATTGAAGTGGACTTTGAGGAATACAAAGAGGATATCATTGAATTGCATCACTATCCTAAGGATGAATCCAAAGAGTCTGTTTATATCGAAGTAATTTAATCCAAGCTTTTTGAGCCTTCGGCTCAAAAACCTTGACCAAAATTCTTTTCACTAGTTATGTGTATCTCTTTAACTAGTTTCTTTTTTTAATCTATTTTTTTATCTAAAATAAAATCTTTTTTTTTTTTAATTTATTGTTCATAAATCAGTTCCATATCTTCAATTGGCAAGATGGTTTCAACTGCCTTTGCCTCAATGGATATTCCCTTTTCTTTGATTGCAGCTATTGAATTCAATCCGCTTCCTGTAACTATTCCGAAATTGTAGGTGTCCACCTTTGCATTGTAGACCAATTCCCTTGGTTGGCCCACTTTGAATATAGGCAATCCATTTTCATTTATCTTATTTAATATTTCCTCAGTTTTTGGTCTTGCAATGTATGGAACCTCTTTAATGGAAGCAAGTATTTTCTTCGGATTTTTCCTTTTGGCTATTTGAGTCAGGTTCTTAAAGATGAATATCTTATGAGGATCTACTGATGAGCCGTCGTAGGAGATCATTTCCACAAATAAAGGAGGTTTTCCAAGTTCCAATAATCCCCCATATTTTGGAGTGCTCATGATTCCGTTCTTGATTAAAATTCCATCAATGGATAGGCTGCAGACTGTAGCTATTCCCACCTTATCCTTATCGTTAGGATGATCCACAATATTGAAATGAGGGTTCATGTATTGTGAAAGATTCTTGTATGCTCTTTTCATGATGCTCATTGCATCTTCCAAGTCGTTCCTGTTTAGGTAGGATATGTTCGCCACGATGTTTCCCTTTCCTGTTTCAATGTCATAATCCACTTGATTAATTCTGTTCAGTGATTTTGAAAGTATGAAAGGTGTTTTCTTATATTCAATTCTTTTTGCAGGCTTGATTTTATGTTTGGAGGATTCAAGCTCCTTCAATTTATTGTAATCGATGAATTCCTCCCCTGTCTTTATGTCAACCTTATAGTCCATTTCCTGTGCTGCACAGAATGGTGTGATTCCTCCGATGATAGATATTCCAACCATTCCTTCAGGTACAGGAATTCCCAGTACGTTTTCACTTTCCTCTCCAATCTCGATGACTCCTCCGATTCCTACCTTTTCAAGATTTTGGATGATTTCCTTTGCCTTTTCAAGACTGCTTTCAGGTATGATTCTAAAGTTTGCAGGAATTGTTCCGGTACCATGCTCTGCGACTTCCAGAACGGAGGTCATACCTTTTGCAATGAATGCATCCAAAGGGGTGATTGAAGTTTTTCTATAGGAAATCAGTTCTGAAAATTTGGTGGGATAATAGTCCTCGATTTCAACAAGCCCTCCATATTGAGGGATGGAAGGAATTCCATTATTCAAAAATACTCCATCTATTGTTGTACCACAGATGGTCTTCATCACATATCCCTTTTTGCCATTGATTTCAGTCTTTTTGGCATTGATGAGTGGGCTGACACAAACGCCTGCTCTGAAGACCTCTTTGATTATGTCAAAGGCTTTATTCTCTAGGATATTTGAAGTATTCACAATCACATTTCCTGATCTTTTATTGTAATCAAAATCAGTCAAGTAGATTCTCTCTTCGAATTTTGAAAATGTGAAGTCCACTTGATCGTAAATCAAACCTTTTTCCAATTTGCTTCTTCCAAGTTCAGTGATTACTCTGCCTGAATATCCTTTTCTTTCTGTGTATCCCTTTTCGTCAAGAATCTGCATATGATAACGCACTGCCCGTTCGCCTAAATTGTATCCCTTGGTCTTGAGTTCATCAGCTATTACCTTTGAGCCAATCGGCTTTTCTTGAACATTAAGGATTCTTAGAATTTCTATCATTCTATGTTCGGATTCTGACATGTAATCTCCTACTTTCAAATGGAATTTTATAAAAATAAGTATTATTATTGCTTAAGCAGATTTAATAAATAAAAATAAAATGTAGCTATTTAAATGATTAAATAGCCATAATGCAAATTTTTACTTAAAACTAATTAGATTAGTAGTTTAAGTATTTCTTATGTTCATAATTGAATACTTGGACTCTGTATTCGTCCCACTCTTCGTATTTTGCAGCTAGGAATGCTTCGAATATGTGGTCTCCAAGTGCTTCTTTCATGATTTCGCTTTCTTCAAAGGTATGGTATGCTTCCCATAAACTGGAAGGCAACAATTCGATTCCCTTCTCTTCCCTTTCCTCTTCAGTCAACTCATAGATGTTGATTTCAATAGCTTCTCCAGGGTCGATCTTGTTTTTGATACCATCCATACCCGCTTCAAGCATTACTGCAAATGCAAGGTAAGGGTTACAGGTTGGGTCAGGACTTCTGTATTCGATACGGGTAGCCTTTCCACGTGCTGCAGGCACTCTAATTAAAGTTGACCTGTTCTGAATACCATATGAGATGTATACAGGAGCCTCATAACCTGGAACCAATCTTTTGTATGAGTTTACGATAGGGTTTGTGACTGCGGTAATTGCTGCAGAGTGTTTCAATAAACCTCCAATGAACCACATGGCTTCTTGGGACAATCCGGTTTCACTGTTTTCATCATAGAAGATGTTTTTGCCATCCTTGAATAGGCTTTGGTGACAGTGCATTCCACTTCCGCTTTCTCCAAAGAATGGTTTTGGCATGAAAGTCACTCTGTAGTCAAATCCATCGAAATCAGCCATGTTTGCCACAATCGCTTTGATTGCTTGCTTGAATGTGATTACCGCATCTGCGGTTTTCAATGCGTCATCGAATTTGAATGCAATTTCGTTTTGACCAGGACCTACTTCGTGGTGGCTTGCTTCTACTTCAAAGCCTAATTCCTGTAAGTTGGTTGTGATTTCTCTTCTGAAGTCAGTTCCCTTATCTACAGGTTCCACATCGAAGTATCCGGCAGTATCGTGAGGAATTGGATATCCGTCATCATCAGTGTCCACAATGAAGAATTCAGGTTCAGGACCTATGTTGTAGGTGTAGCCTTCCTCCTTGATTTTAGCCAATGCCTTCTTGAGTATTCCTCTTGGGTCTCCTTCAAAAGGCTCTCCGTTAGGCTTGTAAATGTCACAGATGAATCTGCAGGATGCGGATTCTTCAGGTCTCCATGATAAGGCGGAGTAAGTGCTTATATCTGGCTTTAGGACAAGGTCACTTCCTTCGATTCCTACAAAACCAGGGATTGATGATCCGTCGAATAGGATTCCATCCTTGAATAAGTCTTCCATATTTTCCAATTCACATGGGATGGATACGTTCTTTGGAATTCCATGCAAATCGACAAATTGGAGTCTAATAAACTTGATATTGTCTGCTTTCATTCTTTCAATAACATTTTTGATTCTTTCTTCCATTAAATCATTCTCCATTAGATTTGGAATAAAATAATTCATAAGTATTTTATTAAATTATTAGTTTTCGGAAAGATATTTCCACCTAATATCTAATAATATATTAATTTTCTTAGTATATATTATTTTATCTAATCTTATACTTATTTAAAGGTTGTGCAATAGTTTATTTTTTTTAATATTTTTCATTTGAATATCCAATTTTTTATTAAAATTTTAGAAATAGTTTATTTTTATTATAAAAAATTGAACAATGATATATTTTAGCATATTAATTTTATGGATTTTGAGAAAAATAGTTAGTAATAATTTGAGAATTTTAAAAAAATATAAAAAAAGTAGTAGTTTCAGAATATTATAATTCCAAAACTTTAAAAGATTCTAAATTGAGCAGATCAAAATTGAGTATTTTTGGAGCATAGGTCACTTCTCCAATGCCTGTTACTAATTTGTAAGCTTCAAATGCTTCCAGACAGCCTACTATATTTGGAACAGGTCCGATTACAGGAGGGACTCCCTTGGTTAATTTTGAGATTTCATCTTTTGTCTCATCCCCCAATTCCTTTCCAAGTGATGGAAGTGAGAACAGTTCCTCATAGGATGGTGTATCCTTAGTGAATACACTTACTTGTCCTTGTGTTCCATGGATGGCTCCATGAACATAAGGAATGTCATTTTCCCTTGCGAATCTGCTTACAATCACTCTTGTGTATAGATTGTCCAATGCATCAATGATTATGTCCCTGTCTCCGAATACCTTATCTATGTTATCTGCATTCAATTCTTCATTAAATGCATTTACTTTAGTGTAAGGATTTGTTATTCTGACTCTTTCCTTTGTTGCAATTGATTTGTCCACACCTACAGTTTCCAAACTGGATATCGCTTGTCTGTTTAAGTTTGATAGGTCGTATGCATCCTTATCTATTATTGTCAAGTCTCCAAGTCCCATACGTGCAAGCATTAGGATGGTTCCTCCTCCTATGCCTCCACAGCCAACTACACCTATTTTCGCATCCTTGAATCTTGTTTGCTGGCTTCTGGTAACAATGCTCATTTGACGAGTTGCTATATCCCAGTATCCAAATCCCTTATATCTTTCTGGCATATTTCCACCTTTTCATATCCTGTATATTATATTATCAGTTTATATTTTTATATCTTTTTAATAATTGTTTTGTTTTGAATCCCTAAGTTTATATTAATTGTACTAGTATATAACAATTGTTATTTTTTTATCTTCCTTTAAATTTTTTGATGATTTTGAATGATCGCTATTTTTTAATCATTAGAAATAATCATATCTTTTGCCGAAGAACTCTTCCACTTTCTTCAAGTCTTCAGAGATGTGAATCATTTGAGGGCAATGGTAGAGACAGTCATCACAATGCAGGCAGTTGTCAGCCCTTGTTTCACTTTCAAGTGAGAAATAATGCATTGCGCTTCCAGCAGGATTATTAAGCATTTTGGCAACATTGTACTCCCTGAAGCAGCCTGCAACATCCACTCCATGAGGGCAAGGCATGCAGTAGCCGCAGCCTGTACAGTCGTTTCCCCTTCTTTGCTTGTATTCCCAAGCGACCTCATGAATAAGCTCCAGGTCATTTTCACTGATGGAGTTTATTTCTGATCTGTTGGCTATTTCAATGTTCTCCTTTACCTGCTTTAAGCTGTTCATGCCGCTAAGGACAGTGTTCACTTCTTCCATATTCCAGAGGTATTGGAGTGCCCACTCCAATGGGGTTCTCTTTTCTTCTGCAAGGTTCCATAGGTCCATAATGTCTTGAGGAACGTTCTGGACCAATCTGCCCCCTCTAAGAGGCTCCATTATCATTGTTCCCAAATTATGGGAGTATAGATATTCGACTCCTTCCCTTCCTGACTGGTATCTCTCATCAATATAGTTCAATTGGGTAAGGCCAAATTCGAACTTGTCGTAGTCATCTACAATATCCACTATCCAGTCCATTTCCGTATGGGCGGAAAATCCCATATGCTTCACTCTGCCGGAGCTTAAGAGCTCATCCATCCATTCAAAGACATCAAGCTCCCTATACATTTTCCAATAGTCTTCGTTAAGGCTATGGAGCATATATAAGTCGATGGAATCGGTCTTCAGGTCCTTCAATTGCTGGTCGAAAATCCTTTCCATATCCTCTTTTGACTTTATCTGCCAGCTTGGAAGCTTGGTGCTTAAAAGAATCTCATCCCTATAGGAATTCTCATATAGGAATTTTCCAAGATACTCTTCACATTTTCCCTTTCCAGCCAAATTGTTTGCATGATAGGAATAGGCGGTGTCAATGAGATTTATTCCGTTTTCAATTCCATATGTCAATATTTCATTTGACTTTTCCTCATCGATTTGGTCATTTGTTTCAAAATGAGGCAGTCTCATTGCTCCGAATCCTAAGATAGAAACTTTCTCTCCGGTTTTTCCTAAAGTTCTATATTTCATTGTGTTACCTATTAATTTTAATCAAATATTCTAATATTATCAGATGATTTAATATTTGTCTTTTTAGTTAATATCATTTTTTAATAGTTTTTTGAAAAATTGATTAAAAAATAGTTCAAAATTTTTATAAAAATAGTTAAAATTAGTGGAATTAGTTTATTAAGCTGTCTAAATGGTTAAATTGAATAAAATAGTTAAAAAAAGTTATGATGTTATGATTCCTGGGATAGGATGCCGGGGGCGGGATTCGAACCCGCGATCTCACGGTATCCCAGGAAAAAAGTCAGAGCACGCTTAGTTACCCTATGAGCCGTGCGCTCTAACCAGCTGAGCCACCCCGGCATCAGACAGTATTAAAAGTTATGTTTTTTATTCTTTATATATTTTTGCTTTGTTCGTAAAGGTTATATTATCGAATACACAATTATATTTATAATAAGGTAAATAAATTATATTTAGTGTATTTTCACTGAAGTGATTATTATTGATTTTTTATTTATTACATATTTTAAGTGATGCTTATGAGTAATGTTAAAGACATGTCCCTTGCCGATGAAGGGATTAGAAAAATCAAATGGGTTCAAAAGCATATGCCTGTTCTTGAACACATTAAAAAACAATTTGAAGAAGAAAAGCCTTTTGAAGGAATTACCATTGGTTCATGCTTACACTTGGAACCTAAAACCGTCAATTTAGGTTTGACCTTACAGGCTGGTGGTGCTGAAGTGGCCATGACCGGTTGTAACCCTCTTTCAACTCATGATGATGCGGCAGCAGGTGCTGCAGCTCTTGGATTGCACATCTACGGTTGGAGAGAACAGACCGATGAGGAATACTACGAAGCCATTGACAATGTATTGTCCCACAAGCCGGATGTAATCATTGATGACGGTGCGGATATGATCATGTACCTTCACGAAAAACGCCCTGAACTTATTGAAAAGATTAAGGGGGCTTGTGAAGAGACAACCACCGGTGTTCACAGACTTGAAGCAATGCATGCTGATGGAGCTCTCAAATTCCCTGTAATTGCTGTAAATGACGCTTACACCAAATACTTGTTTGACAACAGATATGGTACCGGCCAATCTTCCCTTGATGCAATCATGGGAACCACCAACATGTTGATTGCAGGTAAGAATGTGGTTGTATGCGGTTACGGATGGTGCGGTCGTGGAGTCGCTTCCCGTGCTGCAGGACTTGGTGCAAATGTAATCGTAACTGAAGTGGATCCGATCAGAGCCCTTGAGGCAAGAATGGACGGTTACAGAGTCATGAAAATAAGGGAAGCTGTAAAGATAGCTGACCTTGTAGTGACCGTAACAGGAAACATTGACATCATCCATGGGGATGACTTCAAGTACATGAAAGACGGATGCATGTTGTCCAACTCCGGACACTTCAATGTGGAAATCAACAGACCTGACCTTGAAGCGCAAGCTGAAAGTGTTGAAGAGGTAAGGGACAGCATTGAAATGTTCACCATGAAAGACGGCAGAAAAATCTACTTATTGGCAGATGGAAGACTTGTAAACCTTGCAGCGGCAAGAGGTCAAGGACACCCTGCAGAAATCATGGATATGAGTTTTGCCGTTCAGGCATTGTCTGCCAGATACATCGTTGAAAATGACTTGTCATTGAGTGTTGAAAAGGCACCTGACAGCATTGACGATGAAGTTGCAAGATTGAAGCTTAAGGCCATGGGAATCGAAATCGACGACTTGTCAGAACGTCAAAAGGATTACTTATCCGATTGGAGAGAAGGAACCTAATTCTCTTTAATCATTATTTTCAAATCATTTTATTTTTTTAAATTTTAAATATTTTTAAATTTTTACTTTGAATTTTTTATTTTTTGCAATTTTATTCTTTTGCAATAATTAAATTTTTATTTTTACATTAATTATGAAATTGATATCATGTCTTATTTTCGCTATATTGATAATGGAGAAGGCCCTACAAAGCTGTTCATTGGAGGGGTTCATGGAGATGAAGGTCAACATGTAATCCCATTGATCAAGCTTTTGGATAGGGAAGACTTTTCCCCTGGCCAAATATATATCTATAATTTTGACAGGACTCCATATATTTCCACAATTCATAAGGAATTCTACCAGTCAGAGCAGGGAAAGAAAATATTGGATTTGATAGATTATTATAAGCCTGATTTCTATACAGAGCTTCATTCCTATAACATCAGACATTTCAAGAAATTGACAAGCATGGATAGGCTTGACAGTCAAGGGATTCCACCATTGATTGACTGTGGACAGTATGTATTGTGCAGTTCAGTTTCTCCACTCATAAGGCGAAAGCATTTCACAAAGGCGAATATATGCCAAACATTGGAATTTCCAACTTTCAGAGGAGTGGACTTAAAGCTCAGTGATGATGAATTATATGAAAAGTATGAGTTCAATTATGATGCCTCTGTTGATGAGTACATGTCCTTTTTAAGATTGATTACCCTAAGCAAGGATAGGGATGATTTTGAAAAAAGAGTTCTAAAGGATTATAAAAAACAGGCTGATCTTGCCTTGAAGTATGTAAAGATAATCTATGGGCTGGATTTTCCCAGATATTAAAAATAGCTTTTTTTTTTTTTTTTAATTGTTTTTAAGTTTCGAAAAATAAGTATCTAAAGAGCTTATGAAACTAAAAAACGGGCCCGACGGGGATTGAACCCGCGACAACAAGGTTAAGAGCCAAGCGCTCTGCCAGACTGAGCTACGGGCCCGGTTGAAAAAAATTTTTTACAAAATACAAATTAATATTATATCACTTTATATATTTAACTATTTTGTTTTTTTAGTCATTTTTTTGTCATTTTTTAAGTTTCATAAGATTAGTGTTTAAGAACTAAACTATTTAAAAAAATCTACTAAGGTCACCAAAGGCTACTTCGTTAATGAGGTATTCTTCAAAACCTTCTGAAAAGTCATTGTCACTAATTAATTCAGCTCCCTTTACTGCAGTCCATGCTATGCCATATGAAACTTTATTAATAGTTCCTGAATCATCGAGAAAATCTATTAGGTCATTTCCTGTATCTGCTACAGCACTTCCTCCTGCTACATTCATGCCTGAAGAGCTTGATTGGAAAGATAATATTCCCTGATTTTTTGGAACTTGTATTTTTGGATTATTTCCATTTATTTTTGGGCCGGTAATGTTTAATTTAGGGCCATTTCCACTAACTGCACTGCTTTGGTTTTTTTGATTAAGGTCACCTTTGATACTAATGGTTTCATTAGGATTGGTTTTGTCTTTAGAGACCATATTTGCAGAAATGGAAAGATCTCCATATGGACTGCTTGAAAGTTGTATAGATGCATTGTTTGCAGTTTTGTCAAAATCGCTGCTTGCGAATGATGCCCCTGCGATGATAAAAACTGTAAATAAGCAAAGTAAGATTAAAAATATTTTCTTCATAATATATCCCTTTTTATTTTTTTAAGCATTTTTCTCTATTTAATACTTTAAACAACAACATATATAAAGTTTCTCGAATGCAAGTGCTTACTTGCATCTTTAATAGTTAAAATAATGAATATAATAAGGTATTTAGTAAAAATAGATGTTTTTTGAAGTATTTGGGAGAAATAAGTTAAAAATAGAGGATTAAAAAATTATTCTTTTTTAATTTTTGCTGTAGTTTCATAAAAATAAGTGTTTAAGGAAATAATTTAAAAATGGTGATTATTTAAAATAGGGGATTATTAAAAATAGATGAAGATTAGTTAAAACCAATCTTCCAAGCTTTTTTGAGTTGAACTTAATTTTTTAAGCTTTTCAGTTACATTCAGAACCCTATTTTCTGAAAATCCATGCTCTTCACACATGAATTCAACAAGCTGGTCTTTTTTTGCACTTTTGAACTTGATCTTATAGTCTGTGTTCACTTCATGGTTTAGGAAAATGTCCCTTAGTTCATCTGGTTTCACATCCACTTCTGTGATTCCCTTTTGAACTAAAATGTCCTCTAAAGTGTTGTTTCTGATCAGTTTTAATCCGGTTTTTGCACCGATTCCATGGATTCCTTCGTTGAAGTCGGTTCCTACCATCAATGCCACATCAATCAGCTGTTCCCTTGTCAAGTCTATGTCTTCTAGGACCTTTTGAAGTTCCAGATATTCAAGATTTGACAATCCTCCGCTTAAAGTGAGGTTTCTTACTATTCTTGGAGCTCCAAAGAGCAAACAGTCATAATCCTGTGAAGCCACTGCCCAGGCATCACCCTGTTCGACCATATAGGCTCCCTGCGCTTCACCTTCGCCTATGGCCTGCACATAAGGAATTCCCATATAATCAAGTAGCTTTTTAGATGATTCAAGGATATAAGGGGACATTCTGGAAGTTCTTATGGCAAATTTCCTTGCCTCTTCTATGTTTCCTGCAGCCTTAGCCTCTTCCCATTTTTCCATGGCTTCTTCCTTGATGGCTCTTCTTTGTTCAAGAGTCTTTGCCTTATGCTCATGGCTTTCCCCATCAAAGACATAGATAGGCTTTATTCCCTTGTCGACTATTGCTGCAGTCCTATAAAGGATTCCACTTAAATGGGAGGTCACATTGCCGTTTTGGTCCATAAGAGGACTTCCATCCCTTTGACGAATGCCTGACAGGAACTGGTAGATTGTATTGTATGCATCAATTGCCACAGTTCTGCCTTCCAAATCCTTTAGACTAATTTCCTCTGGAGAAACTATGTCCTTAAATTTTACTCCCATATCATCCACCTTATTCTTTGATTTCAATTTATTTTAAAATAATTGTAAACTTTTTTTTTAATTCTGTAAAGTGCTTTTAAACTTTTTTTATTTCAGTAAAGCAATCTATAAAATTTATTCATACTTCAGTAAAGTAATTCACAGGGAAGAATTCCTTGATCCACATTAGAATCTCACCATTCATTATGATGGTGTAGTCTCTTGTCAGGAAGTCTTCTTCAGTGTCATAAAGCTCTTTAAGCTTGTCAGTTGCCTTTTCCACTTGTATGATGTTTATTTCCCTTCTGGATTCAACATTATATTTCTTCAGGATTCTTCCAATTGGAATGTCAGCTCTGACCAGATCATCCCTTATTTCTTTGGTCAATCTTTTAAGTGGAATATATGAAACCGCATAGATTAAAGGCTGGTCATCCTTATGCATTATGATTTCCCTATAGTTCACTTCATCCCCGACATCAACATTCACCAAGCTTGCACTTTCTTCAGTTGCCTCTTCAAAATGCTGTTCCAAGGTCTTTAAAGCAATTTTTCCATATAATACATCCAAGATGGCTGTAATTGAGCCATCGGTAGTCATTAGAATCTTTTGTGTGTTTGAAAAATTCTTATCGTATTTTTCTTCAACTTGATTAATCTTTTCAATTAATCTTACATTGACATCGTTGTCTGTAAGCTTTGTCATATTCAATCACCATCAGGTAAATATAATTTTTTTATGAATATTATAGATTATCAGGGTTTTCAATGAATCCTGAAATTGCAGATGCGGCCACAACTCCTGCATTTGCCAGATATACAGAAGAGTTAGGATCTCCCATTCTACCCTTGAAGTTTCTGTTTGTAGCTGAAATGCTTGTTTCACCTTCAGACAATACTCCCATATGTCCACCTAAGCATGGTCCACATCCAGGATTTGAAACAATTGCTCCAGCATCAAGGAATGTTTTTATGTATCCTAAATCCATTGCCTTCTGATAGATTTCCTTTGAGGCAGGAATGATTATTAATCTGACATCATCATGGATTTTTCTTCCTTCAAGAACAGCTGCTGCCTGTGCAAGATCGGATAATCTTCCATTTGTACATGAACCGATGAATCCTTGGTCAATATGGGTTCCAGCCACTTGTGACAATGGCTTAACATTGTCCACATCGTTAGGGCAAGCTATTTGGGCTTCCATATCATCTACATTAAATAGGAATTCCTTTTCATATACTGAATCCTTATCGGATTTTAGAATGTTCAATTGGTCTCGAGTTTTGCCGGTTCTTTCACAGACATATTCGATAGTTGCCTGATTAGGTTCCATTATTCCGTTTTTGGCACCCATCTCTATTGCCATGTTTGTCATGGTCATTCTGCTTTCGACATCCAAATTGTCTATTGTCTCTCCGCAGAATTCTGCAGTCTTGTAGGTGGCTCCAGCTATTCCAATCTCTCCAATGATATTTAAGATCAAGTCCTTTGAAGTGATTCCAGGTTTCATGTTTCCTTCAACTTCAATCTTAAAGGATTCCGGAACCATGAACCATGTTTTTCCTGTAGCATAGACCATAGCCAAGTCAGTGGCACCCATTCCAGTGGAAAATGCTCCAAATGCTCCGTAAGTGCATGTATGTGAGTCTGCGCCAACTATAATCTTTCCAGGTTCCACATGTCCCTTTTCAGGAAGCACTTGATGGCAGATTCCTTCTCCATGAATGTAATGATTCTTGATGCCTTGGGTTTTTATGAAGTTTCTTGCCACCTTTTGGAACTCTGCAGATCCGATTGTATTTGCAGGTATGTTATGGTCAAAGACAATGACTATCTTCTCATTGTCCCATACCTTATCGCTTATCTTTTCAAAGGTTTTTATTGCAGGAGGTGAAGTTCCATCATGTGACATGGCCAAATCAACGTCCACTTCGATAATTTCTCCAGGAACGACTTCACGACCAAGCTTTTGAGATAATATTTTTTCTGAAATGTTCAAATTTAATCTCCTAAAAATTCAATCATATTAATTGTTTAATTTAAATTAATTTTCATCTATTTTTATAATTTAATCCATTAGATTTATAAATTTATTTATATGAATTTAAATTTAAAATTTCAATTTAATAAATTTTAAAAATTAGTTTATAAATACTTTAAAAAATTAGTCTATTTTTTTCGTGAGATAAATGTTAAATTAAGGTGAAATAGTGTTATGGCTTATTTGGGTGTATGATTAAAAAAATAAAAAATAAAAAAAGAA
>NZ_JAFQQZ010000014.1 GCF_017410345.1 Methanobrevibacter sp. | reverse complement strand
AAGAATTTTGCTATTAACCCAATGAAGTATATAGAAGATAAAGTAATGGTTGCATATCCAAACCCACACAGAGAAAATTTTGCAAATCCATATATGACTTCTATTTATTCAGGAATGTTATTATTCTGAATGGATCCATATGTCTTACCAAGAATCCAGATACATTGAAGCTTTCCTTTGAATACTTTCTTTATTGACTTTATAAGAACATGTTTTGAGAGCCCATCTTCAAAAATGTCTTCTGTTATGATGAATCTGGTCAATTGATCATTCGGATGTTCCAATTCAAAATCAAGAAGCATTTCATTCAATGAAAATCTTATTTTCCATATGAATTCCTGATTGACATTTTTAGGACTATTTTTGATAATGTTCTGCTCTTCCTGGGAAACTTCTGTTGCACAGCCAATGATTAAGACATCTTCCTTTGCTTTAGGATTGATTATATCCATTGCATTATTGTTTGGGAAATTAATAATATAATGGAAATTAGCGTTTTCATCATAAATCTTTTCACGGATCAAATCCTCTTCCATCAACCAGTTTCTTACTTGTTCTTCATCAATTGCCATAAATATCATCCATTAATAAAATTGTAATTCGTTTAGTTTATCAATTAATCATTAAATAATTTATTTATTATTTTTTAATTAGTTGTTAATCAATAAATTATATATAGTTGGCTAATATATTTAATTTTAATGATAACTGAACTTTACTCAAATTCAATTTACATGCTGCTTACAATATTGCTGTTTGCACTGGCATTTGATTTGTTGATAGGAGAATTCCCAACTAAAATACATCCTGTTGTATGGATTGGAAATATCATAAGCTTTTTCAAGAAATACTTGATTAAATATGATAATAAAGTCTCAGGATTAATAATATCAATATGTGTAATAGCGGTTTCCTCCTTGATAGTTTTAGTGCCAATGATTCTAATAAAGCATTTCCTTTACCTTAATGATGGAATGATCTATCTATTCAAGCTTGCAGCTTTATTATTATTGTCCTCTACATTTTCTGTCAAGTTGCTCTTGGATTCAGCACGTGATGTGGAAAGGGACCTGAAGAACAATAACCTGAATAAGGCACGTCAGGCTGTAAGCTATCTGGTAAGCAGAAAAACAAGTGAATTGAATAAGGAGCATGTCATATCTGCAGTGATTGAAACATTGACAGAGAATATTCCTGATTCATATGTTTCCACTATTTTCTATTATTCAATCGTTGGAATAGCTGGAATGCTCCTTGGATTGAATGACTTTGATGTGGTGATATTGGCTTTGCTTGCAGCATTGATCCATAGGGTAGTTGACACCATGGATTCCATGCTTGGATACAAGACCGACGAGCTTTACAATATTGGTTATGTGCCTGCTCATTTGGATGACATATTGAATTACATTCCTGCAAGAATATCCGGATTTCTGATAATAATTTCAGCTGCCTTTTTAGGCCTCAATTGGAGAGGGGCCTATTACATAATGGGAAGGGATGCAAGAAACTGTGACAGTCCGAATTCAGGATACACAATGGCAACTGTGGCAGGAGCATTGAACATTCAACTTGAAAAGGAAGGAGTCTACACTTTAGGCGATAATCTTCATCCGATTAAGGTTGAATGCATTGACAAGGCAATCGACATTGCAAGACTCGCCATCTTTTTGATTACACTCTTTTTCTTTTTCGTGTTTATGGACTTGATTCTTCTCATGTTGTAGAAGAATTATTACTTTCTATTTTTTCATTTATTTTTGATTCTACTTTACTTATTTTTCTTTCTGAGCATGATTCATCAGGAAATCGATGAAGGATTCATCATCCATATTGAGATATGCATCGGTGACTTCATTGAGATTGATCATAGGATTGCTTTCTTCCTGCTTATTGGAATCTTCTCTCTTTTCTTCCGAAGAATCATTTTTATTATTGAGATTTTCACACTGCTCCTTGATCTTTTCCTTTGCATCAGGGACTTCCTCTGGAATCATAGTCACAATTCCACCATGGTCACAGTCTATTATTGCATAGCAAAAGTTATGTACATGGGTGGCTTTGTATCTAGCCTCCATCCAGTTAAGCCAAGACCATATTATTTCCCTTATGTCTTTTCCTTCAAGTTCTTCCCCTTCGATGTCCAAAAAGGATTCGATCATTCTATCATGCATAATTTGCTCTTCGCGAGTAAACATTATTATCTCCTCCATTTAAAGATTTTATAGATTTTGATGATTTTTAGTGATTTAAAGATAAAAGAGTATGGTGTAAAAGGATATTACTTTAGGTGGACTGTTTTGATGTAAAAAGAGCTTTGATAATAATAAAAAAATAAAAAATAAATAATGAATGCAGTTAAATTATGATTTCTACATCCTTATTGTAATCCTTGAAGAAGGTCATGTGAATCAATTCATCCTCCCATACGAGGGCTGAACCTGATCCGAAATCATTTGATAGCTTAAGATTATCTCCAAGGCCGATTGATTTTTTGGACTTGAGCTCGGAAAGTGAAATGTCTTCCAAGGTCTTAGTGAGTTCCAATCTGTCAATGTTGTCTACGGATTTCTTTTCAACAACAGCCTCTATGATATAGCTTCTGCATAGCTTTTCATGATATTCCCTGTAGATGCTGTGATTATAGAAGAGTTCCAATCCCTTCATTTCACCGTTTACAATGAAGATGACTCCATTCTGTCCTTCTTCAATATGGAACTGTTTCAGATAGTCATTCTGCTTTTCCTTAAGGTTTTCATAGCTGTCATTCAATGCGCTGGTAACGGATCTGAAATTGGCTCTGGATTCGAATTCACTGATTGAATCCCAGACGTCACCTTGGTAGTCACGTTCTTCGTAGGAAGCCCTTGACTTTCTGCTTCTGGTACTGTGATTTGCAGAATACAATGATGGCTTGAAAGTTCTGCTTGCTTCCCCTTCACCTTTGGTATGCCATCTTCCGTGTTCAGTGCAGCTAACTGGAATGTTTATCCTTGATTTGGCTGGAATGAGGAGACTGTCGTTTATGATACGGTTTTGCATCGCACCTGTAATCTCATCCCCATCGATTAGTATAAGTGGAGTTACAGCATCATTCCTGCATGAGACAGTGCCTACAGTTGAATTTTCAAGTTCCTTGATTTCAACGAGGTTCATCTCATATCCCTTTTTCAATGTAAGGAAATCCTTTTTCCCAAATGCATCTGTTTTGATTGGAATAGCCTCAACATTTTCATACTTCTGGCTGTCCAAAAGCTCAATGGCTATTTTTGTTCCGTTTATGTCAATGAATGCAGTGTTTTGAATGAGGCTTAAGTCCTCATTCACATCATTTATTTCATTATTTTTCTTTGATTCTTCCACATTATCACCCCAAGACTATAGATTGTTTTATACTATTAAAACTAATATTTCATTGATTATTTATAACTCTTATTTTGATTAAAATAATTAGATGTAGTTTACATCGTTTTCAGGATCTTTTTTAAGTTCCTCAAGCTTATCTTTTTCGATGATTTTAGCTATGACATTCTGATGGGAAATGAATTTCACGATAGCATAGGCGTCCTCATCATCGATCTTGTCATAAACCCTTCCGGAACTCATGGTACCTCTAACGACGGTTTGCGTACTGTTTGCCAGGTATCCGACCTTGCCGGCATATCTCATTTCAACACGAATGGCTTCCCCATCGTGACTGTTGTCCGGCTCCTTGATAAGCTTTAGAATAGAACCAATCTTGAATATCTTCTTTCCATGAAATTGGTTAAAACAGATTATAGATACATATTTTTCATTGTTTTTTTCTTCGTTCATACATTTCACCCCAATAAAAATAGTAAGTTAAATATATTATGGATACCGTTACTTATAAAGGTTTTTGATTTTTGTAAAAATCAATAAATTAATGTTTAACTTTCATAATTTTACACTTGAAATGCATGTCTAGGTTTTCTAAAATCAGACCTAATGGAAATAGAGGCAATGATATCAAAGATAATTGATTTGAAAATTTTAAAGGTCATGAAAAATAGTGATAAATTATCATTTAAAAAGAGTATTACAAAAGATTGAAAAAAAGTAAAAAAAGTAATAAATAAAAAAAGAGTAAAGCTATACGGTTGTAGCTTCCAATTTGGATAAGATTTCCCAAATCAAGGTTCTTGCATGAACTGGGATGTTTGGATCGTTGCTGATTTCATCTAACTTCAATATTACAGCGCTTGCTCTTACAGTTGGGTCTTCGCTTTCATCATTCAAGGTTTGGAAAGACTCATCTGCAGCTCTTCTGATGTTACGTGGTACGCTTGGGTTTTCCATAATGTGTTTTAAAATTGCGGATACTTCTTCAAAAGTTTCTTCTACCATAATTATTCCTCCCTATTCATCAATTTTTGAAAATATCATCTAGTAAGCATAAATCAGTTTCAAAAAAAGTAAATAGTCTATAACAATATAAAATATAATTTTCAAAGTATATATATTTATGCCATATTGTTAGTAAAATAAGAAATGATTTATATTAAAATGGATAAAATAAGATTATATATTGGTTTAATAATAATTGCTTATTTTAATTCAAGGGATGGTTCAAATGGAGTTCATGGAAGAAAAGTTCAAGATGGTCTTGCATTACATCATATATAAATGCGGTTTTAGAAACACTGTTGGAAGGACAGTCCTCCATAAGCTATTGTATTTTTCAGACTTCAACCATTATGAGCTTCATAAGAAATCCATAACAAATGAAAGTTACAGAAAGATGGAAAGAGGCCCTGTTCCAATTCACTTCGAATCAGCCATAGAGGAACTGGTGGAGGAGAATAATGTGAGATTGGGAAAAAGAAGATTGCCTTGCGGAAAGGTGATGAACAGGTATTTTTCAGTAACTGAGCCTTCAATCGATTTGAATGAAGATGAATTGTCCGTCATCAATCAGGTAATCAAGGACATAAGCCATATGAATGGTAAGCAGATTGGAGAATATTCCCTCTCTGATGCACCTGTAAAAATGACTGAAGATGATGAGATCATTGATTATGATCTTGTGTTTTCCAGAAAGTCTGAAAGCAAGAATAAGGTATTTGTTAAAATCAGTTAAATTTTAACATTGAATACTACTTTATTTCATATAAAATAAACCTTTATACATACTTTTTTTTTAAATATATCTAAAAAAATAACTTTTTTGCTTTATTGATAAGAACATATTTATATATCGTATTACATAAATTATAACACATATATTTTTTTAAATTATTGAATCACTGAATTCAATTAAAATTATTTTTTGGTGTATTATGGAAATATTGAGTGCATTATGGCAAGTAGGTGTTTTTGCAGCTGTTATCCTATTTGGAACCAAATTGGGAATAGCCAGTGGCTTAGCTAATTTATCAAAGAAAAAATTAGCTCTTCTTGCTTTAGGTTATGGTGGAGGAATCATGCTTTTGTCAACTATAGCTTCCCTATACACAAACCAAATAACTGATTTTATAAATTCATACAACTCTATCTTATTCCTGATAATGGCCGTCATAATGATTTTTGCAGGGATATATACAATAAAAGAGTGGAAAAAGCATGAAAGGAACACTATGAGAACCACAAGAATGATATTGGTTGCTCCTTGCCCATGCTATTTCGGGTCCATTTTGGCAAGCATCATCATGGCTGCTCCTACAGTTGGGTTGGGTGCCTTTTCCTTGAGCAAATATGTTGCTGTGGCAATGGTGCTGGTGATTATCATAGGATATTTTGCATCCAATTTAATAGTTAAGTTCCTTAAAAAGCCTTATCCAATCGTCATTGGAAACTTCATGCTCTTTTTGGGGATTTATTTCCTATTGTCTTCCATATTGATTCCTAACATAATTCAGGTATTCAATCAGTCAATGAGATCCATTACTATTCCTTCATTAAGTTCAATGGCCATAAGTTTTGGACTAGCCATTGCAATTATAATTATAGGAGTCATGGCTTCTAGAAAAAATGATTTTTTAATTGATTTCAGTTAAGAAACAAAATTTTTTTTAAAATTTCAAAATTAATTGTTTATTATTTGGTGATTAAATGGTAACAATAATTCCAGGAAGCGATTTGTTAACTTCCGCATTGAATGTTATTGCTCAGAGTTTGCAGATACCTGTAATCATATTTCTATTGGCTTTTGCAGTCTTCGCTGTATATATTATTGGAAGCCTTATCTCAGAATACTCATCTCACAAGAAAGTCCCTGTTAAATTAATCAGGGAGCTGATTTACAGGATAGCTAATTGTGATGTGAATGATCTTCAGGATATTATAAAGAATGCTCCTATACAGCATGCCCAAAAGGTTGTATTGATGGAAATTGCAAGAGCGAAAGACTTGCGTGAAGATACCAGACGTGCTCTTGCAAGAAAGCTTTTTGAAGAGGAACAGGACAAGATTGAGAAAAACCTTCAAAAGACAGACATTGTAACCAAGATCGGTCCTACCCTTGGTTTGATGGGTACCTTGATTCCAATGGGTCCTGGTCTTGCCGCACTTGGAAGTGGAGATGTAAACACTCTTGCAAGTGCAATCATAGTGGCTTTTGACACTACTGTTGTAGGTATTGGTGCAGGTGCTGTAGCTTATGTGGCAGGAAAGATTCGCAGACGATGGTATGAACAGTATCTTTCCAATTTGGATGCTTTGGCAGATACCGTATTGGACAGATTGAAGAAAGAGGATGAAATGAGAGGGAAATAATCTATAATGATTTATTTTTATCTAAATTTCCAATCAATTTTTTAGGTGATTAATGTGGTACGTCGTCAAGGTGGAAAGAGATTGTCTGAAGACAGTGAAGATCCTATGGCAGGAACCGCAAATCTTGTGGATGCAATGCTGGTGATTGCAGTGGGTCTTTTGGTTTTTTTGGTGATTTCCTGGAATATGCAGGGAGTCATATTCTCTGACATGACCCAAGAGGAAAAGCAGAATGTCATGCAACAGATGAGTGAAGTAAGTGAAGTGGATCAAGGTCAGCAATTGAATGAAACTCCCGATATAAGCAATAAATCCGGTCAGGGATATACTGAAATGGGTAAGGTATATCAGGATTCCAATGGCAAGCTGATTATGGTAGAGGAATGATTTTTCTCTATCTTTTTTTATTGATAAAAATATAATTCGTTAAATCTGAAACAATATTATTTTTTAAAATATTTTTTCAATTGGTTAAAATATTAAAAAAAAAAAGAAATGAAGATTTTTGAGAATGCTCAAAAATCCATTTTTTAAACTTATTTTACAGTTATATATGCTTTTTTGCTGATAGCTTTGTAAGCGCTGTCTCCTGCAAATTTAGCGGTTGCAGTGTATTTGCCTTTTTTCTTGATAACAATTTTTACAGTTGCAACACCTTTGGAGTTGGTTTTAGCAGTGTATGTCTTTTTGTTTACTTTAAAGGTAATTTTTTTGCTTGCTAAAGCTTTGCCGCTAGCGTCTTTAAGAGTGAAGCTGATTTTCTTGGTGGCTTTTACCTTAAAGGTCTTTTTAGCAAAGGTGGCTTTGACCGCTTGTTTGTTTACAGTCACTTTTACAGTAGCAAAGGAAGCTTTGCATCCGGTGTCGTCACCAAGGAAGTTGAGACTGTAGTAGTAGGTTCCTGCTGCCGCAAAGTTGGTTTTGATTGTGGCTTTACCGTCAGCGTTGGTAGTTACATTAGTGGTTTTACCATTAAGGGTAACGCTTACAGTCTTGTTAGCCAACGCATTACCTTTTGAGTCATATAAGGTAAATACTAAGTTTTTATTGGTTTTTGCAATAGTGGTTAAAGCGCTAGCATTGATAGCGGTTTCACTAGGGGTAACTTGACTGAAGGTACCGTTTGTTGCACCAACATAAGTGTTGTCAGCCTTAACGATGTTGTAAGTGAATGTAGGTGGCATACCTATCCATACTAAACCTGAGTAATCGTTGTTTTCACCGATTTGGATGTTGCTGTATCCACTTGAAAGCAAGTATCCGATTTTGGTTTGGTTTAAGAATTTGTTTTCATCACAGAAGATGTTTGAAGATCCGTAGCAGGTAATACCTATATCACAATTGCTGAGAATGTTTCCGATAGCTTTGTGGCCTGCACTGTCATGAGGTAGATACCTTCCCTTGCACCGATGATTGTGTTGTTTTCCACAATACAGTTAGGACCTGAACCGTGTCTTACGTCAATACCATGGTTTGCAGGATTGATGACTGTATTGTTGTAGATGTGGCTGCGAGGGGAACCGAATGAAATGATACCCATGTCTTGTGCATTGTAAATGGTGTTGTATCTTACAATTGCATCGTAGTTAGGATCAGCGAATTTGCTTCCTAAGTAAAGACCGAAACGTCCACCAGTAATATTATTGTCTTCAATTATAGCATTTGTTGTGTTGTAGATAATAAGACAGGATGGAGTTTTTGGGGTAACTTGATTATATGTACCGTCAACTATGAAGTTGAATCCGCTAATGGTTAATCCATTTACATTGTCCACTTCGAAAATTCCATCAAAATAGTTGGAATTTGCTGACATTGGGAACTTACCTATGATGGTAGCGCCATTACCATGAATTACAATGTTGTTTAAGGTCACTGGAGTGTAGACCTCTTTCATGACAGGATTTCCTTCTTCATCTACATCTTGTTCTAGTGTCATTATTGTTTTGTTGATTTTTAGTCCTTGACTACCTACATTATATGTTCCAGGTTCGAATTCAATCACAGTATTGTCTTCTATACCATATTTGAAATAATCTTGAATATCTTCAATGTCATCTTCTGGAGTAATAGGCATTGTGGTAGTTTGAGGAGTCTCTCCTCCTTCGTCACCATCAGTTATGACAGCATCACCTGAATCGGCAGTTATATCGTCTATGGCAACGTCATCTGCTGCAGATACTGCTCCAAGTGAAACAATAGTCATAAGGACCAATGCTGCAATAAGTAATATCTTTTTATTCATAAAAATCTCCTTTTATTATTTAATAAATAAAATATTCATTTAATTTTAAAAATAAAAAATAAATATACAAAATTATCAAAAATTAACTTGATTTAATATTTATTTTTTTAAAAAAAATAATATAAATTATTTTTTAGATACACGATATGAATTTCATAACACTTTGTATCTTGAATATATGTTTTCTAAATTATTTTATTTAAATCTTTATTATTTTATTAAAATTAATAACAATAGTTAATAAACATTTTTTTTACTTAATAAAAACAAAATGTCTTTATGTAAAGATTTAAATAGATGATAATTTATAAAATTAAATATATATCTTTTTACAACATTGTTATATTATTTTTTTTAATGAACAAAATTTTATAAAATTTCATATTTAATGAGTTATTTTTAAAAAATATTTAATTCTGGAATGGTATTATGAATTTTGAAGAAAATATACTTGATAATTTGAAAAATAATCAATTTTTATTAGTTATTTTTCTAATTATTTTAATTTTTAGTTTAATTAGCTCTGTATCAGCTTCAGATAGTTTTGATATGGATAATTCTAATTCTAATACCATATTACAGTCAAATGAGATTTTAAATTCAGAATATGTTCTTAATAAAGAGAATACTCTTGAATTAGATACTTCAGATAAATCTGAAAAGAATGTAATATCGACAAGTTCAATCCATAAGATCTCTTCCGATTCCACCAACGATGAGATACAAAGTATCTTCGATAATTCTAAAAGCGGAGACACTATCCAATTCAATGACAGGGAGTACAATAATATCTCAATAGTTGTAAACAAGAGATTGAACATTGTTTCTGCAAAAAGTTCAATTCTTCATACATCAGGTTCCGTGAGCAATAAAGCCAATCAAATGGGGCTCGCCAATACATTTGGCTTTTATTTCACTAAATTAGCTAGCGGATCAGTCATTAAGGGGCTTAGCTTGACTGGCAATTCAGACTATGGGATAATGGTTGAAGGAGGTTCAAGCATCAGTATATTGAATAATAATATTTCTGGCGGCAAGAAGGCAGGGATTTATTTGAAGAATTCCAAATCCAATACAATCAAGAACAATATTTTAACTAAGGCTTATGATGGGATTGTATTGAACAATGTCAACAAGACAAGGATAATCTCCAATAGGATTCAGCAAAACAGGAATACTGGAATTGTCCTTGAGAATGTCAATCGCAACAACATCACAAGGAATCTTGTTTCCAAAAACGGTTTGGACGGAGTTCTTTTGAAGAATGCCAAATCCAATAACATCTTACGGAACAACATAACTAAAAATGGGGTTTCAGGACTTAGAATGGAAGGATTCACCACAAAAAATGTCATTATGTACAATAACATTTCAAGCAATGTCGTCAATGTCTATGCAAATTCATTGACAAATAGCGACAAAATGACAAAAAACACCCTCATGTTTGCAAAAAAAGTATTTGGAACATATATTGATGATGATAATGTAGGTGCAGCCATTGTCTTTGGAGACAATTACAGATCTGTGGAATGGCATAATCTAGATTTCTCATACAATTCCATAGGAATGAACGAGGTCTGGGATGCAAAGAGTACCATGTCACACCCGCCGGTAAACATTGGAGCAAACTGGTATTTTGACAATGACGGCAACTATGCGATAGGCCACATATGCCCTATGGTATTTGGAAGGGCGATAACTGCTGATGAATTGAAGACATTGTCAATGGGATTCTCTTCAGATGGAAAGGGAATATTCGGCCAGTTGTATGATGGAAAAACTGTTGCTGGAGCGGGATCATTTACAATTGATAATGTCATCATCGATGGAAAGGACTACGGTTCTGCAGAGGTAGGGGAAGATGGACGCTTCAATTTTGACTTATCATCCCTTCCTGCAGGAAGCGTTGTTACCATCAACATTAGCGGACATACCTTCAATATAACTATAGATAAGGAAGTCCAGAAAAAATCAGATTCAGAACAAAATCCTGATGTGGATGTTAAAAAATCCAATAAGGACGGTATAAATCCTCAATCTCTTGGAAATGGCACAGGAAGTGGTTCAGGTTCATCAAACGGTTCAGGAAGTGGTGAAGGTAATTTTACTGGTAGTGGAGTTAGTGTAGGAGATTTGTCCGGCCAATCCAATCAGGGAACTGGAGACTCTGGTGAAAATGGTGGTGGCAGTGCATCTGAAGGAAAGGCTTATGAGATTTTAAAGGAGCAAAATACTCCTCCAACAGCTAAAAACAGTCAATTGCTTGCAGTCTTTGCTGTTGCTCTTGTAATATTAATCATTGCATTAGGATATAGAAGCAAAAACAAGGATGACTATAAGGATGATGGAGATTATAGTCTTTAATTGATAATGATTATATTTTTTAGTGTCTTATTTTGTTCTTTATAAAAAAGAATGATAGATTATTTGAAGAATCTATCGTCTGCCTTTTGGCTTTTTGCCTTTTGATGCTTGGTCTCAAACCAGCCTATCTTTATGTCATCGACCAAGGTGTCTTCAAATAGCTGAGGAACGTATGGCTTGATGTCAAGAAGAGGTGTTCCATCCAATATGTCCACATTGGAAATGTATAATATATCATTTTCTACCTTGTCCAGTTTTACAGTGCTCATTCCGATGTTGTTAGGCCTTTTTGGAGATCTTGTTGCAAATACTCCATGTGTGCTGTTGTCCATGAATGGCTTCACTTCAAGCGCATTTCCATTTGTCTTATGCAAGTGATAGATGAGTATTAGATGTGAAAAGCCTTCAATATCCTTTAACCCAGGCTTGAATTCATCTTTAAGACATATTTTTCCTTTAATTCCTTTTGCACCAGTTGGTTGGATTGGCATTCCCTCTAACTCTGTAAATGGGGAATGAATTGTTCCAATAATTTCAAATTCGATTTTCATACTATCATATTTATTTTTGATGTATATAAACCTTTATAACGATAATTGATTCATACTTTAAGTTTATAAATTTAATTTCATTTTCTACTCTATGGAATTCAATACATGGGTCACAAATTGAGTTTTAGCTATTTCCTCAACGAATTCAACAAGAGCTGCCGCTTCCTGAACTGTCTCGCCGGTTGCTATGACTCCATGATTTTTCAATATGATTGCATCCTCACTCTTTAGGGCTTCACTTGCAGCATCGGCCAATTCCTTGCTTCCTGGCTTGAAGTATTCAATGTCCTTCAGGTATTCTGACTTTATTGCCCCAAATCCTTCAAGACGCTTGATTCTTTTGTTTGAAAATGCAAATCCTGTTGCATATGGTGAGTGGGTATGTGCGATTCCATTGACTTCCGGCTTTTCCCTGTAAATTGCCAGATGCATTTCAACTTCAGATGAAGGCTTTCCTTTGCTCAATACCTCACCATTTTCATTCACAAGCACAATGTCCTTTTCATCCAAGTCAGCAAGAGACTTAAGGGTTGGTGTTATGGCCACTATATCACCGGTCTGGCCTTTGAATCTTGCGCTTACATTTCCGGCCTTTCCTGAAACCAATCCTCTTTCAAAGACATATGCTGACATTTCCACAACGGATCTTACAATTTCATCTTTCATATTATCATCCAAAATAAGTATAATAGGCTATAAAACAATCATTTATTAAGCATTATCAATTTACTTTAATTCAATCTATTTATTGAAATCCAATGGCTTATAGACTCCACCTACATCAATGATAGGAACAATTGCAGGTGTAGGCACAATGTTATAGATCTTCTGGAACTCAGTCTGAGTCTGGAAAGTCCCTGAGTTTATGCAGTGAATTCCATTATAGTTTGTATAGGTATTGATGTGAACATGGCCTGTATGCAATACGTCCGGAACCTTATCGATGACCAGATGGTCCTCAAGCTCTGAAGCAAGAGGGGTCTTGTCTCCATACAATGGAGCCAAATGCCTTTTGTTCAGGAATTCCCTCATTACAAGGTCATTTCTTTCGTGTGAGAAATCATTGGAACCCATCACCATATCGTCAATTCCCCTTCCATGGTAAATCAGGACTTCAAGGCCATCAAGGCTTACCATACTTGGATTTGAGAGGAATTCCACATTATTCAATTTGTATAATGACTTTGCATACTTTTCAGGAACAGCAGGCTGAGGCTCTGCCACTCTTGAGGCATCGTGGTTTCCAGGAGTGATGATGATCTTGATGTCGCTTCTAACGTCACCAAGCAAACGTGCGGCCTCATCGTATTGGAGTGTGATATCCTTGATTGCCAGTTCCTTGTCCTGGTTTGGATAGATTCCTATTCCATCCACAATGTCTCCGCCGACAATCATGTACTTGACATTGTTTGCCATTTCCCTTTGCTCTTCATTTCCAAAGTCACCATTCAGCCATCTGATAAATCTTACAAATGCATCCTCTAGGAATGTTGAGCTTCCAATGTGAATGTCTGATGTGAATACAGTACCGAAATCAACTTCCTTCCTGTCCTTTCTTGGAACTCCAGGATCTATGATGTTTTGACATATCGCCAATCTATTCTCGCCTTGGCCTGCCCTTTTCTGTGCAATCACTCCAATGACCTCATCTCTCATCAGGTTATTTGCAGCTCTGTAAAGCTCCTCATTGTCCTTGCTTACAAGAATCGGCATTGAACCTGTGTCATCTTCCACTTCAATGAGATAATGGCCGTTCTTGGTTGTCCTGATGTCTGTAATCATAACAATCAGGTTCAAGTCAGTCTGGTCATCGGTGATTTCATTGATCTTCTGCCAGGCCCTTAGCTCAGGCCTTTTTGACAGTATGCCGGATAATTTCTTATATCTGTTTTGGAAGTATTCGATCAGGTTTCCGATTTCACCGCTGGTGTAGGATTTGTTGCTTGTATCCTTGAGCACCTTGAATTTGTCGAACTTGACTTTTGATTCTGTAAGGTTTCTTTTGTATTTTATTTCAACATCCTTTGAAACTTCAGCCTCTTTGATTCTGACTACATCTTCACTTAGATAGGCCGTATTTGGCTTTGGAGTTTCCTTTGGTTTTTCCTCTATCTTTGGTTTATTGAGGTCTATGTCATTTTCTTCAGTCTTAGGCTTATCAAGTTCTATTTCTTTTTCCTCTATCTCTGGTTTATTAGGCTCTATTGCTTTTTCTTCGCTTTTTGAAGCCATTGTTTCTGTAGCTTTTGTTTGAGGCTTTGGAGACTCTTCCACTTTAGGACTTATGCCTAAGTCAATCCCTTCCATTCTTTTCAACGTTTCTACATCAACTGGAACCATCTCTTTGGAATAATTTCCGCTTTTCAGTTTCACGATTATTTCTGAACTTAAATTTATAGGATTTTTAGAGTTTTTGATTAAATCATAAGCCTCTGGAGATAATATTATCCCTTTCCTTGCAAATTTAATTAGAATTTCAGCAGTCATTTTAATCCTCTTCATTTTTTTTATCATTAGTAAATTCCAGATGAATTTTTTCTAGCATTTCACTAATTGAAACAGTTCCATTACATTCGAATATATTTTGATTTAAAGTCTCTAATTATATTATCTTCTTATTAGTTAATAAAATAATCTATATTGCATGATTTTTCGATAATTTTATTATATAAAAATAATATAAACTATATTATTATAAGATACTAACTATATGTCTTCGTCACATTTAAAGTTAATTGAAGCCTATGAAAAGTATGAATTTGTGAAAAGACATTTGAAAAAAGATTGCTTATAAAAAGATGATTTAAGAATTAATTCAAAAAGGTATATAAAATGAAAATTTCAAGAATAATACTTATACTATTGTTATTTATTGTATTTTTTGAAATAGGGCTATTCAGTTCCTATACTTTAGCGACTGGAGAAGTTCCTGATCCAGCAGAATTAATAGATATGCAGGTCAGCACTGTTACTTCAGTGTTCAGTCCTGACAATGTTGGCGGATTGCTCATCAAGGATCCGGACAATGTAAATGTTACAAATAAATATGAATTGGCTGACAAGCTATCCGAAGTGGCAGATGTTGATGGTGTCAATGTGGAAAACATGACCATAACTACAGTTGACGATATGGATAAGGATGAGTTCAATGTCACTGTTATCGCTTTTGGATATTCCAAGCCTAAAGGAAAATCAGGTTCAATCATAATCAATGGCGAACCGGATTATAAGATTATTGCTACAGCCACTGCTGAACATACCATTAATGGTCTTGAGGTTAAATTGGACACCTTGCAGATAGATTCAATCTTGAAAATATTTGATGCAAACGATAACAGTTATACCATCTTGGATGATGACTTCAACTCAACATCAAAGTCTTCAAGCTCAAAATCTAAGTCAAGTTCCAGCAGTTCCTCATCAAGCAGTTCCAGCTCTAGCAGCTCAAGTTCGAGCAGTTCCTCATCAAGCAGTTCCAGCTCATCCGATTCAGGATCAAGCTCCTCATCTGGTGGAGGCTCTAGTGGAGGTTCTTCCAGTGGAGGTTCCTCATCTGGCGGCGGCTCTTCTTCAGGTGGTTCCTCATCTGGTGGAGGCTCTAGTGGAGGTTCTACTGAATCCACTGGCTTATTAGTGCCTTTATTCAATTTATTTTAATTTTTTAGCTATTGCTAATGATTTTTAATTGTTATTATGATTTCTTAAAATACAAGATTATAGAAAAAAACACTCCTTAGAAAGGTGATATGATGATTAATCTTATTAATATGGGTTCTGACATAGGAAACCTTACTATCAATGCATTCAATGCCATAATCGAATCTGATGTCATAGTCAATTATGACAATATCGACATGTCAGATTTGGATACATATTTAAAAGGTAAGGAAATCATTTGCTTGGATGAGATTGAGTCTGTTGAAGATAGGGATACTGCAGGCATTGACTTGGATGAATCAGAGTCTATTGAAATTGAGGCAGATGTCTATTCCAGACTCAATGAAAAGTATTCCAAAATAGAACTGGCGGTTTCCAAATCTTCTGATAATAATGTATCAATAATATGCTCAAACGGCACAAAGATCTTTGGAATAGCCAATCTTTTGATTCAAATCACTTCAAAATACAACAATCTTGAATTGAAAATCTATCCGGCCGTATCTCCAATAGATTATAGCTCAGCTGTTTTGGGGGCTCCCTTCAATGATCTTGTAGCCATTGACTTGAACAATCCAATCTCATCAGATAGGGAACTCAGGAATAAGATCAGATTTGCCTTAAAGAGCAATCTTGTATTGTTCATTCACAATCCAGTCGGTGAAAATTTCAAAAAGCTGAAGAAGATTGTAGTTAAGTTCAACGATGAATTGCTCTCTGGAATTGTAAGGGATGATTATTCATATGAAATCTGCAAGTTCAAGGACATTGATGAGGAGAGCCTTGAAGAGGGCAGCTCTTTGGTCATTGGAAACAGGCTGACTCATGAATTGGAAGATTACATGGTCACTTCATCAGATTATATAGTCGAGCCTAAGTTCATTTCACAGAATATTGACTTCTTTGAAAGATATCTTAAGGATGAAACCCCTAAGGGCCTTGACTATGACTGTGAGTATCTTCCTTGCCATAAGACATTGGAGGCATGCGATTTCTGCTACTGTCCTTTCTATCCATGTGCTGATGGTGTAACCGGCGGCGAATGGATTAAGGATAAGGATGTTTGGAGTTGTCAGCACTGTGACTGGATTCATTTGGAAGAGCCATGCAAGGCAATCAGAAAAGGATTGGGAAAAATCCTTGAAGACAAGGATGACTTGAAGTCCAAGCACATTGAATTATTGAAATTGAGACGTGAATGTTTGCTTAAGACTTTAAAATAATGATTAATTAATTTATATTTTTAAATATTAGCTATTGACAATGAATAGTTAAAATTTAGTTAAACTTTAGATATTAGCTATTAGGAAATAGCTTGAAATCATACTTATTTATTACATATTAAAATTTAGAAGGTTTTTAAAATGCCAAGTGTAAAAGATATTTTAATTGAAATGAAAGATATGTCGGAATTGATGGTTGATTTAGCTTATTCTGCGGTTCTCTTCAACAACAAGGCAGCTGCAGAAGAGGTATTGACCCTTGAAAACAGGCTTAACAGCATGAATTATGAAATCAAGAAGCAATCTCTTGTGGCTGCACGTTCACTTGAGGATGCAGAGAAATTGACTACCTTGCTTGAGATTGCGGAAGCTGCCGAATCCATGGGTAATGCCGCAAAGGATTTGGCTGACTTGACATTGAAAGGATTCGAGCCACACCCAGTATTCAAGATGGTTATGGAAGAATCCGAAAAGAACATTATCCGTGTGAATGTTGAGGACAGTTCCGTATTGGCAAACCAGTCTTTAGGAGACTTGTTGCTCCTAAACCGTACCGGTATGAGAATCATCTCCATCAGACGTGGAGATTCCTGGATCTACGGCCCTGACAAGAACACCGTTATCCTTGCTGGAGACGTCTTGATTGCCAAAGGTTCTGAAACAGGAACTGAAATCATTGAAAAGTTAGCGGATGGAGAAATGCATTTAGAGGATTTAGGAAACATTGAAGAATTTATTGATGACGATTAATTTCATTCAATTGATTAATTGTAGTTTATAGTATTTGTTATCTATTGGTTATTGGTATTTAGAGTTTATACGAATTTACTTTCAATTAAATTATTTATTTAATATGTATGGATGTGACACTATGATGATAGGAGGTGAACCGGTTGAAAAGTCTAATGAAGATGATACGTCAATTTGGGGAATCTCTTATCAGCTTAGTTGTTAGCTTTATTCTATTTTTATTCAATGGCATAAAGTACATAGTCTCATTGCCTGCACGTTTTGTAAGCTATATTAGGGAATTCTTGGCTGATACTGATTCTGTTTTGAAGGAAAGCCTCATAGCACTTTCCATCTGTGCTGTAGGTGACTTGTGTGCAGGTATCATCTTAGGGAATATGGAGTTCTTCCTTAAGACCTATCCAGGCCTTATGGTAATCATTCCAGGAGCCATTGGAATGAGGGGAAACATCTTCGGATCATTCGGTTCAAGATTGAGCACTCATCTCCACATCGGTACCATATCCCCTGAATTCAAGAGGTCCGACCTTCTGGATGAGAACATCACAGCCTCATTGATATTGACTATGGTCCTTTCAGTATTGCTTGCAGTGATTGCAAAGATAATCTGTATAGTATTCAATTTCGAGAGCATAAGCATCTTTGACTTTGTCCTCATCTCCTTCATTGCAGGATTGATATCAACAATAATCATGCTTCCGATTACCATGTTCATTTCCCTCAAGAGCTTTGAAGGGGGCTGGGATCCAGACAATATCACAACACCTTTCATTGCAGCGGTAGGAGACTTCTTCACCTTGCCTGCAATCATATTAAGCGTTTTGATAGTGAACTTTGTAGGTTTCCATCCGTATGTGAAGATGGCGCTCTTTGCCTTGGTGATTTTGATTACATTGGTCTCACTTATTTCAGGATACACAGCTGAAAATGAGGTAAGGCACATTGTAAGGCAATCCACTCCAGTATTGTTCTTCTGTTCCATATTGGGAACCGTGGCAGGTGGAATATTGAACAATTCACTCAGCACATTGCTTAAGAACCAAACACTACTTACATTGGTTCCATTGTTCTCTGGTGAAAGTGGAGGATTGGTAAGCATATTAGGTGCAAGACTGTCTTCCGGTCTTCACTCCGGTCTTATCGACCCGGTCTTGAAGCCTAAGAAGCACACTATGGAAAACTTCATAGCCATTATTACCTTAGCCATTGTGATGTATCCTTTGATTGGATTTTTGGCTGAATCCTCTACCATAGCATTCAATAACATTGGTGTCGGATTCCTTCATTCAATCCTCATAAGCCTGATGGCAGGTATGATATTGATATTGATTATGCTCCTTGTGGTATTCTACATATCCACAATCTCATATAGAAGAGGACTTGATCCGGACAATATTGTGATTCCACTGTCTACAAGCCTTACAGATTCAATATCTACCTTGATTTTGATAGTGGTGTCTTTAGGTTTGTTGAGTTTCATATAGTCATGGTTTAAAAATAGCTGTTTTTTATCTTTCCATGACTTATTTATTTTACTTTATGATTTCTTTTTATTTCGTTACTTTTCCATTAGATTTAGTTACTTGTTTTCATCATTCCATGACTTTTCCATTTCACGCTTAAAGAATCCATGAACATTTTCAGCACCGAATATTTCTTCTTCCAATTCCCAATTGCAGGGATATAGGATAAATGGGTACTGCTGATTTCCACCGGCTCCCCCATGGCTTCCGATCAGTTCCTCAAATGCATAGACCTCATCGTTTTCAAGGTCATAGGCACTGTTTACAAGAATGTCTGGAACGTGTTCAAAGCTGTCTGTTCTCTTGAGTTTCCTGATTATGTTTTCACCGAACTTGTCAAGGAAATGCTCTCCATAATACTCTTCGCTTTCAAGATAGAATACATTATCATCTGAAAATACTATTGAGCCATACATATTGGATTTCACCAAAACAAATCCTATTCCATCATGATGGGCTAATGCCTTCAAGAGTCCAGGAAATGCATCTTCAATCTGTTCATATGTCATTCTGTTGGACCAATCTGTAAAATAGACCAATCCCAAATTCCCTGATGCAAGGACTATTGCCTGTGCGGTCTCATCACTGACTGTGGTCTTCTTTGAGAATCTGATCTTTAGGTCCAAGTCTGTTGAAATGCTGTTCAGCTTGTCGCTGAATGACTCATCGTCACTGAAGAAGCTATTGTCTCTTTTGAGCTTTTCCACGTATTCTGAAATCTTGGTCTTGTCCTTTATGTTTGAAAGCCTTTCCAATGGATGGATTCCAATGTTTGCATCTATCCTTTCCTTTGCGGTGTCCACTCTGGTGTCTATCCTTTCCCTTGTGTTTCCTATCTTTTCCTTTGCATTGTCGACTCTTGTATCGATTCTTTCCTTAGTGCTGTCAATTCTGGTGTCTATCCTTTCCACACCCTCTTCAAGATATGTGTCCAATGAATATTTACTTCTGAAATAGTCATCATTGGAGTGCAATATGCCGTGAATGCTGATGTTGTCTGGCAAGAGCTCGCTGACCAGGTCATTCAGGCTTATTTCATATTTCTGCTTGAATGTGATTCCATTTGTCTGGCCGTGATCTGATAGGATTATTAAGTTATAATCCCTTTCGGATTTTTCTATTGCCTTTTCTATACGTCTGAACTGTTTGTCAATCTGCCTTAGGGCATAGAATGCATCATAATCCTCCACTCCGCTATGGTGAGCTATTTCATCATAGCCCATATATGTTGCATAGATGGCATTGTAATGGCCTGCAAAGATGTCTCCGATTATTGTATATGTTGTTGCCTCCCTCATGGCCACATTTGTTCCTGCACGGGCGATGTAATATGCAAATCCTCTCCATTTGAGACGAGGCTGAACGTTTAAGAAGAGTTGCCTTATTCTTGAAATCACTTCCATGAATATGTCGGCAATGAACAGTATGAGGATTCTGGTAATCACATAAGGCCTTGAATATATATAGTACCAGCTTGTTGTCTTTATGCTTGCGGATTTTGTCAGATTGCTGAAAGTCAGGATGTGGTCTTCGGCATCTCCTGAAAACAGGTTGCTTCTGCTTGCGCCCTTATTTGAAAGGAGGCCCATTCCATTTGATATTCTCTTTTCGATGATTTCTGAGTTTTCCATTCCATTTGATGAGATAATAGTGTTGCCGTTGTCCTTTTCAAGCCAACGGAATGCTGGAATATTGCTATTGTTTCCATGGAGTATTCCTGCCTGTGAAGATGATGTCTGGCTTGAAAGGTCGGTTTCCCACCTTGTAAGCCTATGATTTCCATCCTCTATCCATTTTGATAGGGTGGGCATGTCTCCCCTTTCCAATGCCTTCCTTAATGTATTGTAGGACAGGCCGTCTATTTCAAGGAAGATGAAACCTTCCTTATCATTTGATTCCTTGTAGAGTGACTTCATTTCCTTTTCCAAAACGTTTTGATAATAGCTTTTGTCATCGTCGATATTTAAGATAAGTGAAAGGAAAGAGGATACCAGTCCAATGAAAAGAGGAATTGTATAGAGGGCTATTCCACTTATGTGGACCCCAGGTATGAAGAGGCTTATGATGTAGAGGAGTATTCCGTCGATGAGGAATGTTCCAAAACCAAGTGTCAATACAACAAATCTAAGTGAAAAATAGCTTAAAAGAGGCCATAATAGGGCATTCACCAATGATAAAAGCGCTATGACAAGAAATGCGGTTTCAAAGTTGGGCAAGCTTATTCCACCAAGGACATTGGTGACTGAAAAGAATATGGCCACCTCTAGAATTATATAGATGACGAATTTGATCAGTTCCTTCAAGTCTTCCTTTACTGTGCTTGCCATGTAAAAACCCATTTAATTATTTTTTTAATCTAATTTCAAATCAAATTAATTTAATTCTTATGAATATTGATATATATCCTTATATTTTAATATTATTCTATTAAAATGTTCTATAGTTAATTTGATTAAGTTTAAGGCATTATTTTCAATTTCATTTTTTGATAATTATAATTTAGGTATACCTAAATATTATATATGATGAACAACATATAAATCTTTATTAAGATTACTTAACCAATGACAATATTTATTATCTTATTTTTTTATAAATAATTCATATAATGATTTGATAATCAGATTTTAAGAAAATAGGTAAAAATTTTTATAATAATTTAATAATTCACGATTTAAAGAAATAGGTATAAAACTTTTATAATAATTTAATTTATTTAAGGGAGGTTCAAAAATGACAACAATGATAGAATTTGAAAACGTTTCCAGAATCTATAAGAGCGGAGAGCATGAGCTTAGGGCTTTGGACAATTTAAGCCTAAAGATAGATAAAGGTGAATTTGTTGTTATATTGGGACCATCCGGTGCAGGAAAATCCACATTGCTGAACCTTCTTGGGGGATTGGACAGCGCCACAAGCGGAAAGATAATTGTTGACGGACAGAACATCGTTGATTTCAATGATGATGAAATGACCAAATACAGGGCCAAAAGCGTTGGCTTCATCTTCCAGTTCTATAACCTGATTCCAAACCTTACAGCTAAGGAAAACGTTGAGCTGATGAAGGACATCACCGACGTTGACATTGATGGCGACAGGATTCTTGAATCCGTTGGCCTCAGCGGTCATGGAAACCAGTTCCCTGC
Source organism: Methanobrevibacter sp. (assembly GCF_017410345.1). Taxonomy (NCBI): domain Archaea; kingdom Methanobacteriati; phylum Methanobacteriota; class Methanobacteria; order Methanobacteriales; family Methanobacteriaceae; genus Methanobrevibacter; species Methanobrevibacter sp. Next base: position 16,878 of record NZ_JAFQQZ010000014.1, on the reverse strand, counting down.
CCAATTGTCTGGTGGTGAACAGCAAAGGGTATCCATTGCAAGGGCATTGGCAAAGGAGCCTGCAATGCTCTTATGTGACGAGCCGACAGGAGCTCTTGATTCAAATACAGGTGTCCTGATTCTTTCATTGTTGCAGGAGATGTGCCATAAGAAGGACACCACTGTGGTGATTGTAACCCACAACTCAAAATTGGCTGATGCGGCTGACAAGCTGATTAGAATCAAGAACGGTAGGATTGAAAGTGTAACAATCAATGAGAATCCATTGGATGTCAATCTTATCGAATGGTAGAATTTTTTGAATTCTTTTTAATTTGATTTAATGAATAGAATTTATTTTTTTTATATTAATTGAAAATAATTATTAATTTTTTTTATAATGTAAATGCGAATGCAGAACCAGAAGTGATAATATGAAGATGTTGTTTAGGAAAATGCTCAGGGACTTTAAGGATCATAAGGCCCAATTCATATCCATTTTTTTAATGGCTCTCATAGGAGTGTTTGCATTTACAGGAATCGCAGGTGAGGCTGCAGGAATAGTTGACGTTTCAACTCATTATTTTGAAGATACAAACCTTGCTGACGGATGGATCTATGGAGAGGAAATAGACGAGGACGTATTTTCCGAAATTAAGGGCATGGACCAGATCAAGGATGCCCAACGTGAGATGGTGGTTGAAACAGTTGCCAACTACTCTTCAGACCCTGATATCACATTGCATATTGTTGAAGGAAAGCAGAACATATCCAAGTTCTATCTTTTCAAAGGCAAGGATTTTGATGAAGATGATGAGGACGGAATCTGGATTGACAAGAGATTTTCAGACGGCCGTGACTTGGATGTTGGAGACAAGATCACCCTGAAATTCGATGGAAAGGAAGTCTCCAAAACAGTGAGGGGAATAATGTACTCCCCTGAATATGTCTATTACATTCAGGAAGGCAGTCTGCTTCCTGACTTCTCCCAAGTGGGATTTGCATACATGCCTGCCAAAGGAGCCGATTTTGAAGTCAAATACAATAGGATTGCCTTGGATGCATATGAGGAATTGGATGAGAAGGACTTCAAGTCAGACCTTGAGGAGACATTGGGCCAGAAGGCATATGTCCAGTATGGAGGCCATGACACAAATGTCGGATTGAAGACATTGGATGATGAGATATCACAGCATCAGATGTTTGCAGGAATATTCCCATCAATATTTGTGCTGGTATCACTTCTGACTTTGGTTACAACCATGTCCCGTGTGATCTCCTCCCAAAGGATGCAGATAGGTACCTTAAAAGCGATGGGTTATGGCAACAGGTCAATCATTCTTCATTATCTCTCCTATGGATTTGTCCTGACCCTGGCCGGTTCAATCATAGGGCTTGTATTGGGACCTTTGACAATTCCATATCTGTTCTATCCGACCATGTCTGCAACATATTCACTTCCAAGCTGGGGACCTTCATGGGACATAAGCTTCTTTGCAGTGGCTGCAATGATGGTCATTTTTGCCGTATTGGTGAGCTACATTTCCGTTAAGGGAATCAGCGAGGAGAATCCTGCAGAGACAATAAGGCCTAAGGCTCCAAAGCTTGTTAGTTCTGGATTAATTGAAAAGACAAAGGTCTGGAAGAAGTTCAGCTTCAATGAAAGATGGAACTATAGGGACGCAAAAAGGAATAAGATCAGAGCAATCATGAGCGTCTTCGGCGTATTCGCATGTGCGCTTCTTGTCATGTCCGCATTTGGAATGGTGGATTCAATCAATGATGTTGAGGATTGGCAATACAATCAAATCTACAACTACAATTCCAAGCTGATCTTGGATGAGAACATCACCGATGCCCAATTGGACCACGTATTGGAGGAGACAAATGGTGAGGGCATGATGGAAGAGGCCATCGAACTCAAGTATAAGGGAACCAAGAAGACAGGAACCCTTACTGTCATGAATGAATCGGAGTACTATAAGGTTACAGACAGCAATAGGAATTATATAACCATTGACCCTGACGGCATAGCAATTTCAGACAGGATGGCTGAAGTACTTGGAGTCAATGTCGGAGATAAGGTCAGATGGCATGTTGCAGGAAATCCTAAATGGATCGATTCCGAGATTACAGAAACCTATTCAATTCCTTTCGGCCAAGGACTGATAATGTCTCCAAAGACATTCGACAAGGAAGGTGGGGATGACTACAACTACAGTGCTAATGTTGTTCTGACTAAAGAGAAGGTCAGCAAGAATCACACTGGTGTAAGCAGCATCACAACAATGGAGGACATCAGAAGCGGATGGAGCATCATGACCGAGCCTATGGACATGATGGTCAGTGTTCTCACCACATTCGCAATTGTCCTGGCAGTTGTTGTTCTATACAATTTGGGACTATTGTCATTCACTGAGATTCAAAGGGAGCTTGCAACATTGAAGGTTCTTGGATTCAATTCAAAAAGCTTGAGAAGACTTTTGCTTACTCAAAACCTATGGTTCTCAACCATTGGATTCATTCTGGCAATTCCTGGAGCTTATCTTTTGATATCTGTCATGATGGGTTCAACAGGTGATGACTATTGCTTCCCAATCAACATTTACCTATGGAACTTCGTGTTGAGCTTTGTGATTACCTTCGGACTTTCCGTTCTTGTCAATCTGGCATTTTCAAGAAAGATTAAGAAAGTGAATATGGTTGAATCATTGAAGAGCAATGAATAATTTGATTTTATGGACTTCAGTCCATAAATTTTTCTCTTTTTCTATTTTTTTCAATATAATTATACTTTTTTTATTTCATTATAATTTTTCAATTTCACCATAGTTTACTATATAAAACTATATCTGTTAAAATCACTCTAATTTTACTTTTGTCTTATAAAATTGATTTAATTTTGTTAAAACAGACTTTAAATTTAGTTAACTTTAAATATAACTTTTTTTATAGAGTTAATTAGGAAATAAAAAATTTTAATCAATTTTTAAAATAGGTGATTTTTTGCTAATTCAAGAGAATGTTTTAGAAGATAACAAGGGGTGTGTATTGGACAATTTCAAGTTGGTGAACCGTGATGAGATAATCAATTTTATTGATGAGCATAACGGACTTTTGGAATTGATTGAAAAGTCATATCCTTTAGTAAGGAAATATTTTCCAAAATATTCCTATTGCTTATTATATTCAATTGACCCTGAAATTTTAAATCTTGAACATTTGATGTTATTTATCAATGGTGATGAGGATTTTTATGATGAGGATTGCTTGAGATTAAGAGATTTAGAAAAGGAAATAGATGATTTGAAAGTTTCTAATTGCAATGTTAAACCATTGCTTTTAGTTGATATATGATTTGATAAAAAGTGATATTATGTTGATAGAAGAAAATAAAAGAGATTGTGTTTTAGACAATTTTAAGTTAATTAATCTAGAAGAAATCATTAATTTTATTAGTTCAAATAATGGATTGTTAGAACTGTTGGAAAAGGTTTATCCATTGCTTAAATCTTATTTTCCCAATTGTTCTTATTCCTTATTATATGCTCCAGATCCTGAAATAAAAAGTTTTGAAGATTTGATGATATTTATTAAAGGAGATGAAAGGGAATATAAAAATAATCGTAAAAAATTATATGATTTGGAAAGAGAGATAGATGATTTGAAAGTTTCTAATTGTAAAGTTAAACGTTTGCTTTTAGTGGATGTGCTTTTATGACTTTTATTGGGAAAAATTTTATGATGTCGGTCTTTGCATGAAAAATATTTCCGAAAAGGAAGAATATCAGCGTTCTGCTGTAGGCCGTTTTTATTATGCCGCTTTTGGTTTAGTTAAGAATTATTATGAGGAAAACCATCATAAAACGGTTCCTTCTAATGATGGGCATTCTTTTTTAATAAATGAATTAGAAAAATCTTATGGAAGTGAGAAGAGTTTGGGTGAAAATCTGAGAAAAATGAGGAAATATAGGAATTTCGCAGATTATAATAATAAATTTTTCTTAAAAAACGTTGAAGGGACTGAAGAGATTTTTCATGAAATAGTTGGTTTGTTAAAAAACTTAAAAATGAATAAAAAAAGTAAATGAAATAATTACTCAAACCTATGAGTAATCAAGTTTCTTAAAATAGCCATTCTTACTGGAATTGCATTGGCTGCCTGTTCAAAGTACTTGTTGTACTTGGTGTCATCAACATCATATGCGATCTCATCCACTCTTGGAAGCGGGTGCATTACAATTAGGTCCTTTCCTTCGAGAAGATCCCTGTTGATTTGGTAGGCCCCTTTAATCTCCAGATATTCTTCCTCGTCAGGGAATCTTTCCTTTTGGATTCTTGTGACATACAATACATCGACATCATCAATGACATCCTTAAGGCTGTTTGTTTCCTTGTACTTGATGTTGCTTTCCTCAAGGTCATGCAATGTTTCCTTAGGCATCTTGAGTTCGTCAGGTGAGACGAAGGTCATTTCGACATCATAGAGTCCCAATGCATATGCAAGTGAATGCACTGTACGCCCATATTTCAAGTCTCCAAGAAGCGCAATATTGAGTCCATCTATCTTTCCGAAGTGCTTCTTGATTGTGTAGAGGTCCAATAATGTTTGGGTCGGGTGTTGGCCTGCACCGTCTCCTGCGTTGATTATTGGAATGTCAAGAATGTCTGAAAGGAATCTGGATACCCCTTCAAGGTCATGCCTTATGACGATAGCATCACAGTAGGATTCAAACATCTTTGCTGTGTCGGCAACGCTTTCGCCTTTGGCGACTGAACTGTGGGATGCCTCTCCAAGCTCAATGCATTCTCCTCCGAGCCTTTTCATGGAGGTTTCAAATGAAAGCCTTGTTCTTGTTGAAGGTTCGTAGAACAAGAGTCCCAATATCTTTCCCTCAAGCTCTCTAGATAGCTTCTTTGACTTGGCAACATCTTCCAGTTTGCTTGCTTCGTCCAAGATGAATTCTATTTCTTCCTTTTTAAAATCCTTTAATGAAATAAGGTTTTCGTGGCCAAATATGTTATTACACTCCTTAGATTTTACACTTGAAATACAAGTCTTGTTTTGTATTTTTTAAAGTTTTTTATAATATGTATCCCATCAATGCGAGAATGATGAATACAAGGATTCCTATAATGAATATTTTCATGCCTATCTTCATCATCCATTTCAATAGGCCGAATATTATCATCAATAGGATTGCTATTATTATTAGAGTCCAAATCATTGTTTCACCCTTTTTAATAGCATATCAAAAAACATTTAAAGCAATTCGTCTCCTTTGAACCATCCGACAACTGCGACAATGATTGATATGATTATTCCTAAAATGAATAATTTCCAACCGAAGTACGCTAACCATTTCAAGATAGCAAAGATTAAGAACAATACGATTGCTATAATACATACTTTATTAAGTTGCATTTTTTCACCTCTTTTTTAAATATCCTTTTTTATATAAAGGATATTCAATTATATATATTTTTTTTATTATTATAATAAGTTTATCGATTTATTTATTAATTTTACTCTTCTTTGATTAGATAGTTCTTCAATGTTCCTATGTCCTCAATTGTAATTTCAACGATTGAATCGGCTTCCATAGGTCCTACGCCAGGAGGAGTTCCGGTAGCTATTATGTCTCCCGGATTGAAGGTCATTGTCTGGCTGACATAGGATAGGATTTCCTGTGGTGAGAAGATCATCTGTGAAGTGCTTGAGTTCTGCTTGATTTCTCCATTTACCTTTGTTCTTATCTTTTGATTCAATGGGTCAAGTTCTGTTTCGATGAAAGGCCCTATTGGGGCGAATCCGTCACAGCTCTTTCCTCTTGTCCACTGGCCATCCCCAAGGGTGAAGTCCCTTGCAGTGACATCATTTATTATTGTGTATCCGAAGATGCATTCGCTTGCCTCTTCCGGGCTGACTTGCTTTGTTGTCTTTCCAATCACTGCAGCAAGCTCCCCTTCGTAGTCGATTCTACTTGATATCTTCGGATAGATTATGATATTGTCTGTTCTGTTTACTGTGGTGGATGGCTTTATGAATATGGTAGGCCTGTCAGGGAGTTCCTCATTCATTTCCTTTGCATGGTCCTTGTAGTTGAGGCCTATGCAGACTATCTTGGATGGATTTGTTGGCGCTTCTATTTCAATATCCTCTAGACTGTGTGTTTCCACAATGTTTTCTAGAATTGTTTTGATGTCCTTGTTGTGATAGTCCAGGATGTCTCCCTTAAGTTCGACTACCTTGTTTTCATCGTCCAGGAATCCTGATTTGATTGATTTGTCTTCGTTTAGACTGTCTACCTTGTTTTTGAATCTTAAGAACTTCATTTAATCACTAAAAAAAGAGAATAAGAATTATTTATAAGAATAATTCTTTCAAATTGCTTTTAATTATTGAATGATCCTTTCTATTGGAACCACTAATATGTCACGTGCACCTGCATTTCTAAGCTTGTTTACAAGCTCAAATACTTCATCCTCTCCAACTACTGCCTGAACTGCCACGGTCTCTTCAGATGATAAGACTTCAGACACTGTTGGCCCGCTCATTGCAGGCATGACCTTCTGGACTTCACAAAGGTCCTTTTTGGCTACGTTCATCATGACAAGCTTTTTCCTTCCTGCTTCAAGCACACCTTGGATTGATGTGCTTACAGCTTCTACAAGGTTTTTCTTATTCTCATATGAATCCTTGTTGGCTATTAGCTTAATTGAGCTTTCAAGTATTGTATCCACAATCTTCAAGTGGTTCATGTTCAATGTGGTACCTGTGCTTGTAAGGTCTGTTATGGCATCGGCTATTCCAATGAATGGAGCTATTTCAGTTGATCCTGTAAGCTTGACTATTTTGATGTCCAGATTGTTCTCTTCCAGGTATTTCCTTGTGAGATTTGGGAATTCTGTAGCTATTGTCATTCCGTCCTTAAGGTCTTCCTTTGATATTATTGGACTGTCATCCGGTGATGCAAGAACCAATTTGGTTGCTCCGAACTGAAGGTCAAGAAGTATTTCAACATCAACGTCATTTTCTTCTATGAGGTCGTATCCTGTGATTCCCATATCACAGATTCCCTCATCCACGAATTCAGGTATGTCTGCAGCACGTGCAAACATTACATCTATATCTTCATTATAGGTTTGTGAGAATAATTTCCTGTTTGTGCTGTCCTTTAGACCGAGTCCTGCCTTTTCCAATATCTTCACTGCAGGATCGCTTATTCTGCCCTTTGACGGCACCGCTATTTTAAGTTTCATATAATTCTTCCTAATTCTTTTTTTTAAGAAAATATTTTCATAAGCTAAAGTTTCTGTTAATTGTTTTTCTACATTTATTTTAGTTTTATTTCTATATAATGTTAATCGATATTCTTGAATTTTCACATATATTTGAATTGTTAAAAAATTGAAATTTTTTTATTCAAATTCAACTAATGAAAAATAAAATTTTATTTTTGTTTAATTTCAAATTATGCAAACTATATTTTTATTTCTTTTATAAATACTTAGAATTTCATTTGTACTTTTTATAGTTTATGTTTTTTAATTATAAATCATTACAATTAATTAATTCAAATTTCATATTCAAATATATCCTATTTTGCAAATTAAAGGCGTTATATGAGCTATTTTTTAGAAACCTTTATATACTAGTAAATTATAAGATAATATAGTACTTATGAAAAAAAGCTTGTTTAGCTAGTATTTTTTAAAAATACCAGATATAAACGGACTTTCACTAATAATATTGAAAAAATATTGCATTAGTAATAAGTATGTATTTTCAAATAAAAAATTATGGAGAATGATATTTATGGCAATTCCTGTAGCTCCTATTGGAAGAATCATTAAAGAAGCTGGTGCTGAAAGAGTAAGCGAAGACGCTAAAAAAGCATTAAGTGCATACATGGAAGAAGAAGCAGCAAAAGTTGCTAAAAAAGCTATCAAATTCGCTGCATTAGCAAAACGTAAAACCGTTAAAGCTGAAGACATTGAATTAGCTATTAACGAATTATAGCCAAGCTTTTACGCCCCTTCGGGGCGCAAAACCTTGACCAAAACTCTTTTCACTACTTTTAGTGAAATTGTTTTTACTTTTTTTGATTATTTTTTTGCATAATTTCAAATCACTATTTTTTAATTTCCATATCAATTATAATATTGATTTCTGATCGTTTTTTCTATTCTTATTAAAATATTACTCTAATTTTAAAATATTTTAAATGCTTAAAATATTGATTTAAGGTTGTAAAATTCTTTTTTGATTTAACAAAGACTATATATATCATTAAAAATAAAATTAAGTACATACATTCATGAATGTTTAAATCCCATGGTTTTATGGGATTAAAAAAATATAGGTTGTGATAAGATTGTCCATCAAATTTATGATGGCAGCTTTAAGCTGATCGCAAATGAAGATGTAGATGATTTTTTTGAATATTTAGGCATTCCATTCACTTTCAAGGAAAAACTTTCCGGAGAGCATATCGGCGGGGATTTAAGAAAAAGCCTGACAGATTTTCCAGTTTCCACCAATGAAAATGTAATTGTGGATCTTGAATTCGAATCACAGGATATCACTCTTGATGTGATATTGAAATGTTTAAGGTATTCATCTAAACTGGCCGAAGATTTTAAGAAACCGGTTTATATCTTTATTGTTAGCCTAAAGGAAGAACGAAATCATATCATTAGGTTTAAAACTAATTTATTAAACCAGTTTTATATATTTGTCATATCGTTAACCGCTAAAGACCAAAATAAAACTTTAAATACTTTAAAATCAAAAATAAAGAATAAAGAAAAGTTAATTGGGACTGATATAGTTGCACTAAAGCTTTTGCCAATTATAGACATTAAGCATAAGAGGAAAGTTTTGGTGGAATGCATATGGCTGTTAAATGAAATTGAAAATTTGTCCACAGAGAAGCTTAATGAAATTTTAAATATTTATTTAAATTATTTTCAAACTTGGTACGGAAAGGATGAGTTTTTAAGATTTTTTGGTGATTATATGGATTTTGGAAATTTAAGCCCAGGTGTTGTAGAAGTAATTCAACAGTACTGCTATGAAAAATGGCATGGTGAAGGTATAGAGGAAGGTAGAGTTAAAGGAATGTCTGAATTAAAATCTTCTATAAAAAAGATGATCAGCGAAGGTTGCACATTGGAAGACATTGAAAAGATAGTTAACGAATAAGAACAATTAATTATTTTTTTTAAACAATTTTGCTTTTACGATTTGACATCAATATTCCAATTGGATTGAAATTCTTATCTGCTTTTTATGGAAAAGTTTATATATAACAATAGTTATATTATAGTATAGAGAATTATAACAATTGTTATATTTTTTCTAAGGAAGAAATTTTAATCATTTCTAAAATTTCTTTTTTTTAACCAATTTTTATATCGCTCGAAAACACAAATCATAACACACAAACACGATATGATTAAAATAATGCAATCTCCAAAAATCTAGTTTCTTGTACAAGTCGAATCTCAATCATATTATTTTAATCATATTAACTTATTTTTTTATTTTTTTTAAACCAAATAATCAAAAATAAAATTATTTATATCTAATTTTTAAAAAATATTATTAGGTGACCATAATGAAATTTAAATATTTGTTCTTATGCTTAATGGTTTTAATCTTGGCATGCAGCATTTCAGCCATTTCAGCTGAAGATGCGACAATTGGGGATTACAGCTTCACAATCCCTGAAGACTATAACATTACAAACCAGAGCGATGATGTGATCCTTTTGGAGGATTCCGTTCAATACTACTCCCTTTCCATAACAGACGTCAAGGAAAAGATGGACAATGAGGAGATATTGAAAAGGCTCACCTCTCAAGGGTATGAATTGGAGAAGGAAGGAAATTCAACAAAGGGAATCTTCAATGTGACTGAATATACCTATAACTTCAAGGATGCATATTACGGATTCCTGTACATCTGTGAGGATGGGGACGACAAGCTTGTAGTCACCCATGGAACTGCAGGTGAGGACGAATACTTCATGGACGCTCCTGACTTCGATGTAAATGACATCTTGGATTCAATGGAGAAGAAATGATCTTTAATATTAGGGGAGTAAGAAAATGAAATACAAGATTTTGTTTTTGTTCCTGATGGTTCTGGTATTGGCATCCAATGTTTCAGCTGCGGAATCTGATGATGTTGGAATAATTGGAGATAAGGTCTTTACCGTACCTGAAGACTTTGAAATCATCAATATAACCAACCAGTATGCATTTTTGGAAAGTTCAGATAAGAATCAGACCATTGTCATAATGGTTAGGGATACAGATCCGGATAAGCTTTTTGGCATGTATGAACGTGCAGGATATGAATTCAATGGCACATTTGACACTTATCAAAGGGGAATCTATCATGTGAATGAGACAAGTTTTACATATCAGGATTTTATAGGATTGTACTTCGCTTGTGATAATGGAGATGACCGCGTTTACATCCTTCATAGCTTCTTGAATGAGGACGATTTCCCAGATGGCAAGGATAAGCTTATATTGGAGCTTATAAGTTCCTTGCAGGATAATTATTAATCAAGCTTTTACTCGCTTCGCTCGTAAAACCTTGACCAAAACTCTTTTCATTGAATTGTAGATTAAGATTTAATAAATTTTTATATAATAAAAAGAAAAATGTTTTAGGTGATAAAAAATGAGATTTAAATACATATTTTTAAGCTTGATGCTTTTGATATTGGTAGGAAGCATGACAGCCATTGCAGCTGAAGACGACTATGCTTCATTGGGAGACTATACATTTGACATACCTGAGGGTTATCAGATTGCTGATGAGGCTGACAACATGTTGGCATTTGAAGCTGATGATGACCATTCCGTAATTGTATATGCTTTGGATTCAGTAAGCGACCTTGACATCTTCAAGTCACTTCTTGACAATCAGGGATGCAAGTTTGCAGATGAGACTAGCTTTGAATCAGGAAGCTTCAATGTGGACCAATCCACTTACAGCTATATGGACACTAAAGGATACATGTATATCTGTGATGACGGATCAGGAACTCCTGTTCTAGTGGCTCTTGGAATACCTGACTCAGAGGATCTTCCTCAAGCAGATGACAATCCTGCTTATCAGGTTGTTAGTTCTTTAGAATAGATGGAGACATCTATTCCCTTTTCTTTTTTTGATAACATGAATAAAAAAATTTTTATTATAGTTGGTTTGATACTAATCTTATTTTGTAGTGTTTTAGCTATTTCTAGCTTTCAGACCAATCCTACTGAGTTAAATACTAATTTTACCATTCCAGATGGATATCATATTGCAAATCAATCCGATAACTTTGTTCTCCTTGAGAGTGATAGATATCATACAATTTCCATTTCAGCTATGGATCATGATACGGATAGGGATGTATTGAGGTATTCCCTTGAAAAGTCAATGTATGACTTCACATATCGGACCAATTACACCAAAGGGGATTTTGATATAGAGGAGAATTGGTACAATCAGGAGTATCAAAGGGGAATTTTGTATTTCTGTGACAATGGTGAGGAGCTGATTGTGATCAATTATAAGGGTCCTTTAGATGTGGATTTAGAGGATAGTCCTGTAGGGGTTATTTTGGATAGCTTAAATTAATTTTTTTTATTATTTGTCTCTTTTTTTCTAATAATTCTTTAATTCTTTTTTAAATTTATTTTAAAGTTCTATTTTTATTTTAACAATTTTTTATACGAGTTTACTATATAAAACTATTTATGAAAAAATTTTATATTTTATAAATATTAAACTATATATTAAATATTTCAATTCTAACTAATTTTTTTATAATATTCTTATTGTAAAGATAGGGTGATATAATGGCAAAATTTGGTTATGAAAACTCTATAGAAAATTTCAAAAATGATGATTCAAATTTTATTTTAGGTGAATTAACTAAGAATTACGAATTTTATGAATTAAATGATCTTCAAAAAAATGCATGGATTGATCAAATAAAAATTTTAAAAGACCAGTTATCTCCTTTTCTTTCTGGAAACATTATATTTGAATATAAAATACCAAGAATGGGGGCAATAATAGACAACGTTCTTTTAATTGATGGATTAGTTTTTATTATAGAATTTAAGGTTTGGGAAGAAGAATATAAAAAAGCAGATATTGATCAATTAGACAATTATATAAAAATTTTAAAGAATTATCATTTTGAAAGTAGAGATAAAATTCTTGTACCAATTCTTGTTGCAACTGAAGCAGACACTATAGAAAATCATTTTGAAAAAGATGAAAATGATATTTTTGGAATTATTAAAGCTAATAAACACAATTTATCAAATATTATTTCTCAAATTTGTAGGGATTATAGAACAAATGCTGACTTAACTAATTGGTCTAAATCAAAATATGCTCCAACACCAAGTATTTTACAAGCTGCAAGAGAATTATATGAAACTCATGAAGTTAAGGATATCCATCAGAGAAGTTCTGATGACTTGTTTTTAGATGAAACACAAGATACTATTGATAGAATTATCGATGATTCTATTAGATTAAACCAAAAATCCATTATATTTTTGACAGGTGTTCCAGGAGCAGGTAAAACATTGGTTGGATTGAATATTGCTACAAAAAGAAGTGTTAATAATAAAGAGCCTGCTGTATTTTTATCAGGTAATGGGCCTTTGGTAAGAGTTTTACAAGAGGCATTGTCAAGGGATAGTCATCAAAGAAATAATATCAGTAAAAAAGAAGCTAGATTAAAAGTTATTTCATTTATACAACCAATTCATCAATTTAGGGATGATGCAATCAATGATGAATTAACTCAGCATGAAAATATTGTAATCTTTGATGAAGCACAAAGAGCTTGGACAAAAGAGCAGACTGCAGATTTTATGAAAAGGAAAAAAGGCATACCTAATTTTGAAATGTCTGAACCTGAATTTTTAATAAGTATTATGGATCGCAAAGAAGATTGGGCGGTCATTATATGTTTAGTTGGTCAAGGTCAAGAAATTAATAAAGGTGAAGCAGGAATTAGTGAATGGTTTAAAGCATTACAAAATAGATACCCGCACTGGAATATTTTTGCTTCAAAAGAAGATTTGCAATTAAATGAAGAATTTAATGAATTAGAGGTATATGATGAAGATAGCTTGTATCTCTATAGTACAATAAGATCATTAGATGCTCCAAATTTACCTAAATTTGTAGAATATTTATTAGATAATGATAAGGATAATTCAAGGAGAATATTAAAAGAGTTCAATGATGATTTTCCATTATTCATTACTAGAAATTTGAAAGATGCTAAAAAATGGATTAAGAAAGTTGCTTCTGAAGAAACTGATGAAGTCAGGTATGGATTATTAGCACAGTCAAATGGGTTACGATTAATACCTGATGGAATATTTGTTAAAAATAATATTGATGTAGAATCATGGTTTTTAAATGACACTGATGATATTAGAAGCTCAAATCATTTAGAAATTGCTGCAACTGAATTCGATATTCAAGGATTGGAAATAGATTATTCTATTGTAGGTTGGGATGCAAATCTTAGATATGTAGATGGTGAGTTTCAGCATTATAAATTTTCAGGCACAAAATGGAATAAAATAAGTGATAATAATTTAACTGGTAAAAACTATTTGATAAATTCATATAGAGTTATATTAACAAGAGCTCGTAGAGGAATGGTAATTTTTGTCCCTGAAGGTGATGATGACGATAAAACTAGATTAAAAGAGTTTTATGATGGAACTTATGAATATTTAAAAAGTATTGGAATAAAAGAGTTGGAAATAAATTAGTTTTTCCAAATTTTTTATCCTATTATTTTATTCAATTTTCAGTTAATTAAATTAATAATATTTATTTTACTATTATTTTAATAGAGGCCATATTTAATTTAATTAAATCTAAATTAAAAAATATTATTTTTTATCTACATCATGTATAGTTAATACCTTCTTCTTCTACCAACTACCCTACCAAACTGATTGTTCTCCTTGATTAGGTCACCATCGATATAGTACTTAGGTCTTCCATACATTCCTTCCCTTATATAGTTTCCATCAATATGATAGACAGGTCTTCCGAATTGGTTCTTTTCCCTGATTATGTCTCCATCGATATAGTATTTAGGTCTTCCATACATTCCTTCCACTATATAATTTCCTTCTGTGGACACTGATGGCTTGCCGAACATTCCCTCGACGATTACCTCTTTGTGGTATTGGTCATCATCTTCATCTTCATCTTCATCTTCGTAATCGTCATATGGTGATGGCTCATAATATGGTTCATCATCTTCAATGGGGTAATAATATTCCTCTTCATCTTCAGCCTTGGTGGTATAAGATATGTTTTCCTCTTCAATCTCATCCGCGCTTACGGATTCCACATCCTTTAGAGGTGAGTTGATTCTTTGGAGATATTCATTGTAGCTTTCCCCTTCCAGTTTATTGTATTTCCTGTGGGATTCCTTTAGATAGTGCTTGTATTTCTCTTCGTGTTCAACTAATCTGGTTCCGCATTTTATGCAGAACTTTTGATCACGCCCTATCAGCTTGGCTCCACAGTTATAGCAGTAGTTCATTTTTTACCCCTTCACTTGATTTTTAATTATTTCAGGATGTAGATGCTCATGTTTTCAGGGTAGGTGAGTTAATTCTATTACCTATAGAGAGTCATGTTATCTGACTTAGGGAGTTCATTTACCTTTCTGCATATGAATTCGATTTTCTTGACTTTGAATTTGAGATCCTTTGTCAGATTTGACATGGCTTCGGATAGGTCTGGAACTCCTCCTTCGAAATCCATTTCACTTAATCTTATCTCATCACCAACCGCAACTGAAAACATTCGGTTCTTGCTGTATAGGCATGCCTTTACAAGAGGTATCACCATCTGATTGTAGGCCTTGTCACTTTCGGATAGGGAGGCGCTCTCTGTAAAGTTTTGGGCATCTATGTTCTCATAAGTTATGATTCTATCAAAATTGGTTCCATCTATAGGTATCTTATTAGGGAAAGGAACTTGCTTGTCTAGGACATTGTAATCCACTATCATATGATTCTCATTGTTGATTCCGCTGGAGTTGTCATAGGTGATTGTGATTATGTCACCGCCAAAGCAGCAATCCAATAGTTCCTTGACGGATTCTGCTTCATAAGTGTATTCTAAATTATCATTTTGAGTCAGGACAATATTCCTTTCAGTGTTCTTGGAAACGTCAACGACAGTGTAGCTGATCTTCCTGATATCACTCTTTTGAAGGCCTTGCATTTTATCTGATGCGTTTTTGTTTAAATACGGGTCATTGACAATCTTATTTGCAGCGTCCCTCACTTCACTGCTTTCATCGTTTTGTCCTACCTCCTCAAGGAAATCTATATATTCCTTATTGACATCGTAATGGTCCACATAAGCTTCTTCGTCTGCAAATTCTTCTCTAAAGTAGATTATATCTTTTTTTAGTCCTTCAACTGCAGCCATTCTTACTTTCCAGTCAGGATCATTCAGGATAATCTCTTCAAATAGCCGTGGTATATCCAGATTTTGGACAGCCATTATCCTTATGTCACTGTCTGGATCATTTTCTGCAATTCCTCTTAGAATTTTCTGTTTATCCTCATCCTTTTTATCGCTGTTTAGAAGTTCTTCAATACCTTCCATTCTTACCTGTGGGTCTTTATCATCCCACTTATTCTTTTTTAGTTTGTCAAATAAGCCCATCCTATCACCTAATAACTATTCTCTAGTCTTTTTTAGCATTAACTACTTAAATGGGAGTTTGTTTATGAATGTATTTATAAATATCTATTTAGTTTTCATATAATAATGATATAACAATAAAAAAATTCATTCATCATTCCACAAACAAGAAATTATCTTTAGCTATTCATGATTTGAGGTCAATATTGTGGTGAACTTGTAAAATTGTAGTCGTTTCGTTATTTATGATTTGAGGTCAATGTTGTGGTGAACTTGTAATATTATAATGGTTTCGTTTTTTGTGAGATTAGGCTAATATTATATTTATTTCGTAATTTACGTTTTAGTTTTAATTTTTCAATTTGAGGTCAATATTATATTTATTTCGTAATTTACGATATTAAGTCAATATTTTAATCATTTTGTAATATTATAATGGTTTCGTAATTTACGATTTGAGGTCAATATTGTAGTGAACTTGTAATATTGTTTTCATTTCGTTTTTTACAGTTTCAAGTCAATATTGTAGTGATTTTGTAATATTATAATGGTTTCGTAATTTAGGATATTAAGTCAATATTGTAGTGATTTTGTAATATTATAATGATTTCGTAATTTATGATTTGATGTCAATATTGTGGTGAACTTGTAAAATTGTAGTCACTTCGTAATTTACGATATTAAGTCAATATTTTAATCATTTTGTAATATTATAATGGTTTCGTAATTTATGATTTGATCTCAATGATATGGTGGACTTGTAATATTATAATTATTTCGTAATTCTGAAATTGTTTTAAAAAAATAGCTTATTGGAATTCAAGTTGCTTGAATATTCTTTCCATACTATCACCTCTTAAAGGATATATAAGCATTTCTGCTGAAATCATCGATTCCATTTGATTTTGAAAATCTGACCATATGCTTATATATTTCATTGCGTGCTGAATTTAGGATCTCCTTGCTGGTTCCATTCAGATTGTTGAAATGATAGATATAGTCAACTGTATCAATGTCCGGCTCTTCCACAATGGTGAAATCTCCCAGAAAATCGAATTTTTCGCTGAATTTTCTTAGCTCTTCTGTGTAGATCCTTTTTGACTCTTCCATTTCCATTCGGAATTCATCTATTTTTAGCATGTTTTCACCTCCCTTTTTATTTTTTATTTTTT